>JAPZAO010000130.1 GCA_027460615.1 Candidatus Methanoperedens sp. | reverse complement strand
GATTAGGACTGATCCGTGTTCGATTATCCTGTAAGGAGTGACTACTGCCGCATTCTCAATAAGTGAGATGTCCTTCCCATGGGCGTTGTGTTTTGGCAATTCTAGGTTGGTACCTCTCTGTCGCAATCAGCAATCATCATTTTTCAGGGATCGGTGGCTATAAAATTATTCCTGTCAACCCGAAATTAACTGTGTGGGAAGGGAAAAAATGCTATCCAGACCTCCTTTCCATACCTGAAAAAGTGGATGTGGTGGATATTTTCAGGCGATCTGAAGCTATTCCTCCCATTGTGGATGAGGCAATCAAAATAAAGGCAAAAGTTGTGTGGATGCAGGAGGGTATCGTGAACGAGGAAGCTGCTGCAAAAGCGCGGGATGCGGGTATCGAGGTTGTCATGGACAGGTGCATGAAGAAGGAATATGTGAGGGTAAAGGGTTGAGGGCATCTGTGGGGATGTTGTGGAGAAGTATATTTCGGTGAATAATACATATGAGCATAACAGGGAATAATCCCGTATATTCATAAAAACGCCATACAGGCCTCGTCCTTAAGTACGGGGTTTGTGACTGAAGGCGATGAGTGTTTTGTGCATCCTAAAAACACCAGAACTAACATAGCAATTATGAAACAGAGTATGGGCACGTATATAATAATAATTTAGAGATGTACGCTTCGGAGTTTAATGAGATGTCTTAAAGTTGAGAGATTAGAATTCAAGTGAAATATTCTTAGCATCTAACACACTGATATCCTATTTGCAGCCCGCCTTCTTTAATTCATAATCATATTTGCGATATATATAGTTATTTATTTATCTGTCGGCATATTAGGCAGTTCTTTCTATAGGTTGTAGATTATTTGGTTTTGAAATAAATATCAGGAAATATTAAGAATAGTTCTCTGCTAAAGAATCATGGGACTATACAACACTATTACAATGATTATAAATATGAAAAAGTAGTGTGTAATATTATTATTTATAAACCTAAGAGGCAAAATGGAAATAAATTGTTCTCTCCATAAAAATAGACCTGCTTTGATTCGTTATGGTTCCCCGGCTCAGTGTAATGATTGTGGAAATTTCATATGCCACGAATGTTCTATTGAAGAAATCCTATCAACTCGCACAACTGCCTTTACTTCGGTGGATCAGAAGATAGAGCTTGATTATGGCTATTTTTGTCCGAGTTGCTATATATCATTATCCAGGAAAAGAGGATACAATAAAGAAGCAAGATTCTTATATAATCCAAGTATTTTGCGCAATGGTATTTTTATCATCTTAAGTTTGGTGTTTTTATTTTTCGCATATGGCGTTCTTACCTCAGTTTATTTTTCATCGAATTCATTTCAGAACGTCTTCAGCGTTATGATAGCAGCGGTATTTCCCGGAATAGGTATTGTATTGTATTGGAAATTTGATTATCTCCCGTATAAAACTCGTAATGATAATTTTAAGAGAGCGCAAGAAGTATTAAAGATTAGATAAAGAGTTCGAATTAGGAACTCAGGTCGGAATGATATATTTGAGAAAAGGTATTAATTCTCGATTTACGCCTAAATAAAATACACAAAAAAATAAATAACTCCACAGAAAAGCAAAACAATAGAGCCTCCATCGTTTGCCTCATTGATGTTGGCATTATTCTAAAACTCTTTTTAGTGCCCCCTTCCTATTTAAGAACAAACCAGCAAATAAAGAGAGGATAAATCATGCACCGACGCTGATGCCCCCGCAATTCAAGTTGCGCCAATTTTAAACCAGCTTCAACTTACCCGTAATCTTATCCAATTCGCTTACCTCAGCAGGCCCGATTCCCAGCACTGTAATCGTTCCTGGCGGCACCTCCGTAAGTCCGGCATCGGTTATCAACATATTTGGCAAACCCTGTCTTCTTGCAAGCTCCTTCAATTCAAAAAGTTCTTTCAATCCCGGAACTCTCAATACCACTTTCTTCTGCCCACCCTCTTTCCACGCTTCCCGGGCCTCCTTTCGTGCACATTCATACGAAGAGATTGCTGCATGCGCCACCTGGACCGCAAGCTTCCCTTTTGACAATTTCAGGTCATCGCGCACAATGATGCATTGTTTGTATTCTGTCACGGCTGCCCTGTTACTTAACGAGCATTCCTTTCTCGTCAAACTTCAACGTGTCTTTTCGCTCAAACCATTCTTTTCCAAGCTGGACGGATTCTTCCCTGTTAAAATCCCCGACTGCAATAATTTCACTATTGGTAACAACGGCTTCAAATGGAATAGACATGAACGTTTCCGGATTTTTTACTATAAATCCTTTTTCGGTAACTGCAATGCTTTCACCGATATCTGTACCGTTTTGTTTAACAAATTTGCCAGTATATCCAAGGGCTCTGGCTTTATTATCTTCTTTTTCCGAACCCTTTTTCTTTAGAAAATTAGAGATTTTATTGAGAATTGACATGAATATCATTTATTGTTCATTCTAAAATATATACTATTTGAATAAAGTAAAGTTAATAATCATTCATGAGTCCCCGGAATAGTCCCAAGCGCTTCATCGATTTCCTCTGCCA
>JAPZAO010000129.1 GCA_027460615.1 Candidatus Methanoperedens sp. | reverse complement strand
AACTCCGTGAATAAGGATATTCAAAAAGATATAATTGACGATTTCAGCAAAGAAACAAAAACAAAAATAGTCGAGTATGTCCCCAGGTCTCTCACAGTTGCAAAATGTGAGCTTAAGGGTAAAACAGTGCTCGAAGGCGCTCCGAAATCCAAACAGGCTAACATATATCGAAAGTTGGCTAAAAATATTATAGAGAACGGTCACAGCCATGTTCCGGCTCCTCTTGAATTCAGCGGTCTCCAGCAATGGGCAGATAAATGGTCTGGACGTTTGCTAAAAGGAAGCAATGGAAATAATTGAGGTGAAAATTAATGGCAACATTTGAAAGAGATATTGGAGTTTTCCAGGGAAGAGAACAACGCCTTGATGGGATCGTGCATTTTGGTGGTAATGCATCAGAACTATTAAAATGCTCAAAAGAAAAAAACATGCCGCGAAAATGCAGGACTTATTCAGGGTCAGGTTCATGCGCTTTTATAGCTGCCCTGATGAATACTTGCGCTTTCCCGGAAGTCAAAGTGCTGGCTCACTCTCCGGTTGGCTGCACGGCGGGAGCAATATTATTCGGACTGTTCGGACCTATACAGCAAAAGTCAAGAGGAGTTACGGAAACAACAACGGATATTATTACAACTGAACTCAATGAACAGGACGTTGTTTTCGGAGGAGCCGCCAAGCTTGAAAATGCAATTATTGAAACGGATAAATATTTCCATCCAAAAGCGATCGCCGTAGGGATATCATGCGCTGCAGGGATCATCGGAGATGATGTAGAAGCATCTATTAAAAACGTACAATCCAAGGTAAAAGCTAATGTTTTTGCGGTTCATTGCGAAGGTTATAAAACATTGCATGTGGGAACGATGTGGGACATCATGTGGCATGAATTAATTCAACATGTGATAAAAGAGCCAAGAGAGAAGAAAAAAGATACGGTAAATCTCATTAGCGGCCCTACAATAGGTCCTATCGACGAGCAGCCCTTTATCGAATTGCTGGAAAAACTTGGTCTGAAAGCCAACGTAATATTAAATTACAGTTCCTTGAATAGCCTTGAATATGCAACTGAATCAGCAGCATCTGTAGCTCTTTGTTCCCAGGCATCCCATTATCTTGCGGACCAGCTTGAGAAACAATGGGGAATTCCGTTAATTGACACACACTATGCAGCCAGCATTGATTACACGGATGATTGGGTACGAAAAGTAGCCAAACACTTTGGAAAAGAGAGGGAAGGCGAAAAAATAATTCAAGAAGAACACGACCGAATAATGCCTGAATTCAATAAATATAAAAAAGAACTGGAGGGTAAGTCAGTATTCATAAGCGTTAATATCCCAAGAGCGCTTGGATGTGCAAGCCTTGCGATGGAACTTGGAATGAAAGTAATGGGCGTCAACGCATTCCAGTATGATCCTCCAATCAATCAAAATTCGCTTGAAAGCCTTATTAAAAAGGGCGGCGACTTCCCGCTTGTTATCTCCGGTATAGGACAGGTAACTGAAACACTGAATATGGTTCAAAAAGGTAAACCTGATATATATTTCGGGGATTTCGAACCATCTATCTGGTTTGCAAAGAATGGAGTTGTAACTCTTACGACTTTTGATTTTGCAAGACCTCATATGGGGTACACAGGTGCTCTTGAAACCGCACGAAGCCTGGCATATGTACTGAGAAATCCATCGTATCATAAAAAAGTGGAAGCTTATACCACGAAATATGGGAAATTCCCCTATAAGAAAGAATGGTTACAGTACCCAGATCCATACAGGTTCCTCATAGATGAGGTTGATGAGGCGGTATATGGAAAAGATTTTGGAATTAATAACGAGGTGAAAGTTCATGCATAAAGCATCTGAAACCATCCATGCTCCTTTGACTGGATCAAATGTTTCATGCACTATTTCGCCCAGGTTTACCTGTGCTCTTGGAGGCGCTCTTGCTACGGTATGGGGTATAGTCGGCGCCATACCGATAGTTCATTCTTCTGCAGGCTGCTCCAGAAATCTGTATATGGGACAGTGCTTTGGAAGCGGCTGGCAGACATACGGTCATGCAAGAGGACTTATGACACCCTCTACAAGTCTCGTTGAAAAACATGTAATTTTTGGCGGTGAAGGACGACTTGTTCAGCAGATGAAAGCAAGTTTTGAGATAACAGATGCTGATGTTTATTTTGTTCTCAGCGGCTGTCAGGTTGCACTGATCGGGGACGATATACGGACAATCGTTGATCAATTCAAAGAACGAAGTGACCAGACCATCATAATGGTCGAAACGCCAGGTTTTAAGGGAAATAGCTATGTCGGCTATGATATGGTTGGAAAAGCCCTGGTTGAACAATTAGTGCAACCTCCGAACAAAAATGATGCCGATAAGAACGAGCTTTCGGTCAATCTCTTTGGTATCGTTCCTGCACAGGACCCATTCTGGCAGGGTAATATTAACGAACTAAAAAGACTCCTGAACAGGCTTGGAGTATCAGTTCGCTGGTCAGGGGATTATGATACGGTCGATACGATAAAGAAGTCATCTAATGCGGATCTGAACATTGTGTTATCAGAGTATGTGGGCGTGCCCACAGCAGAATTATTTAAAGAAAAGTT
>JAPZAO010000128.1 GCA_027460615.1 Candidatus Methanoperedens sp. | reverse complement strand
TGGTATATATTTACCCGAAAGCGGGACGACCCTGACATGGTTTTTCAACGATGCGATACCGAAAACCGATGAGAATACTTTGCCTTCTTCCACATATGTGCCCTCATCAGCAAGATTTACATCGTCTGAAAGGAATTCGCCTGGTATTACTAATTTTTTATCCATTTAAATCACTTTAAAAATTTAGTCTCTGCACTGCCTTTTGTAAGCCGGTTCAAAAGGCTGTATAACTCATCCTGCCTACCGGCCGGTATGGTAATTACGCCTATCCATGAACCGTCATTCTGCCATTCCTGTTTTGTCAGGCTGCCGAATGATGCCACGCTGCCATATGATTTTGCAGCGTATTCTGCAGGGAGCTTTATTGCAATTCTTACCTCTTCAAAACGTATCGGTATGATTGGTCTTATCGCTTTCATAGTGATACTGACCATTTCGTCGAGATTTTTCATAGGGTCGATATGCACGCCCGCCTCATCCATTGCCGATTCTATCCTGGCAGGCGGATGCGGCGCTTTTGTCTGGGGATTTATGGCGTTCTGTGCTATGATATTGATTACCTGCCTCTTTTTTTCATCCTGCATCCGTTTTTTCTGCTCGGTGGTAAGATGAAGCTCCCCGTCAAGAATTATTTTTTCGGCAATCTTAAGCGCATCTGTAGTTCCGAATGCATTGATAATATCCTGTTCCGCAGGCCTGTCCCCGTTTTTTGCATCCAGGAACACATCCTCGACCGCCAGGATATTTTCAATCTTTGCAGCCTCGCCCCTTTTAAAAGCAAGCGCTCCTTCGGGGTCAACGAAAACCTCAAAAGTCTTACCATGGGTCTTGAGTCGTGCGATTATAGACTCATCAAGAGCGACCATTTTGACTCACTCTTCTGATTTCTTTTTCTTTTCCTTTCCTTTGCCCTCTGCGGCATGCATTTTAATGACCTGTTCCACGTATGTCTCAACTTCGGAAGGCAGGAGTTTCCTGAATTTCTTGGTTGAAAGCTCAATTATCCCCACTTCAATGGTCGAGGCACTGAAAACCCCTTCAGTAGTGCTGTGGAGGGCGTCAAGACCGAGGATGATAGCGTCTGTCAATTTAATATCGTCCGTATATTTTTTCTCGAATATCTCCATGGTCTCAGTCCTTCCGGAGCCGATGCCTGTGGCTTTGTATTCAAGCAATGCGCCGCTCGGGTCTGTTTCAAAAAGACGCGCCTTGCTGTCATCCACGCCTGCTATAAGAAGCGCCGTTCCGAAAGGTCTTACGCCGCCGTATTGCGTATATGATTGCTTGAAGTCGCAGATTTTTTTGGACAGGACCTCAACGCCTATCGGTTCATCATACGAAACTTTGTTAATCTGGGCTTCCACGCGGGCACGGTCAATTAGCGCCCTTGCGTCAGCCACAAGCCCTGAGGTGGCTGCCCCGACGTGATCATCTATCTGGAAAATTTTTTCTATGGATGCCGCTTCCAGAAGCTTGCTCGTAACCCTTTTGTCAACCAGTAAAGCCACTCCATCCACTGCTTTTACTCCGACTGCCGTTGTTCCCCGCTTTACCGCTTCCCGCGCGTATTCTACCTGGAACAACCTTCCGTCAGGGCTGAATACCGTTATAGCCCTGTCGTATCCCATTTGTGGTGCCATTTGCATTGTATCATCTCCTGAAAAACCGTAATTACTTTTTATATTTTTGTTCGAACAATCTACACTATCAGGATTGTCTGGAATATATTTATTTCGTTTTAATACGAAATACCCGCCAATCCATTGGAATTAGATGTCGTTTATTCTTTCTTCTCCGGTTCTAACTCTTTAATGAGTGTTTGTTGTATAAACTTTTCCGTTGCCCCTTTAATAGTTCCGGATATCCCCAGAACCATGATGGATACGCGAATCCTGCGGATGTTGTTGATACAGGCGAGTGTAGCCCTTATTTCCTGTGTTTTTTCCCGGGCGCAGCGGATAATCCCGAATCTTCCGTCGTAGTCCATAAGTTTTGGGTTTATTTCACTTATTCCTTTATCGCCGAATAGGGAGGCGGCTGAATCTAATATTTCGTTAAACAACTGCTGGCGGTTTATCATCTGCTCAGATGTAACCTCGAAGGCAAGATACCGTTTCTTGTTGCGCAAAGTAGGAAGGGTTTTGATTTTCACAATATCTCAATACCCTCCTGGATGTAATCCGGGTTTTTCCTTCGCAAAATCTCAAGCGGCGCCGCGCTCATTGCATCGACTGCTTCTTCTTTTGTCATGCCGAAAATCCCGGCAATCGCAGCCATTTCCCTCGGGGAACGGAAGTCATAGATGGAACGTGCAGTGCCTGTCAGTATCATCCGGAGGTCATACTTCCTGGCGTGTTTCAGGTTTTCCCTCATAATCATCAATTCCCGCACCCGCGCTTCCCCGCGCAGCCGTACGAGCGAGCCAAGGTTAAAGCCGATAGCGACAGAGTTGTCGCTTGCAGCTTTTGCAAGCACGTTATTGAATTGTGCCGGCTGCAAAAGGATATCAAGACCTTCTGTTTCTACAGCAGCGCGATTGAGTTCTTCGTCACCGCCGATGACCGTCAATATGGCATCTGTTCCTTTATGTTTTTTAATTTCTTCCCTGAGTTTTGAAGGTTTTCCTGAAATCTCAACGCTTCCATAAATCGAAAAATCCTCTGGCAATTTGTCCTCGTTTGTTATTGCAGAATTGACGATTGCGATTCCGCAATATCCATATTTTTTTGCTCCAAATGCCAGCTCTGTGATTGAGGTTGAGTCCTTATGGACATTGAAATCATAGAACCTGGAATTAAAGAGGGACATTATTCGGCTTAATATTTGTTTGGCGTGATATAGTTATGCGATTTATGTGATTTTTTGTTTAGTCTGGATAAATGAATCCGAGCAAGGGTCATTACCTCGGTTTAAAACTGAGGCATCAACGGGAGGAGGCATGAGGGTAAGTAAGTGGTGGAAGGGCACGATACAATATTATTATGGTCATGAAGTTATTTATGATATTATTGAGAAGGTGAAATGAGCATGGTTGTAGACGAGAGAATTTTCGATTTTATGGTAGAGATTGCTTGGAAAGGAATTGAAGGAACACAGAATTCTATAATCGGATTGGAAAACAAAGCGTATAATATGATATCTCTATCTGGGATATTTATAGCCGCCATTATTGCTGTCTTGGTTGGCGTCACTAACCTTCCAAAAAATGTATCTATTTTTTTAATTTATGAATTATTTATTTTAATTTTATGTGCAGGATGCGCTTTAGGAACAATTTGGTTAAGAAAACAAGAATTATTAGATATATACAAGGTTATTGATACAATTAATTTTGCAGATATAAATAAAACCAAAGGAAACTTCGTCACGTCTATGGAGTTATGGCAAGAAGAGGGGAAAAAAATATCAAAAAACAAAAGTTTGTGTTTAAAACTGTGTATGATACTTTTTTTAATAGCTCTGGTTTTCGGATTACTTTTTGCGATGTCTATTTTTTATTTTTCTAATAAAGTAATATTTTCCTTTTTTTGAGGCAAATCTACTTTTTCCATATTTTCTACGGCATATGTTATTTCTCGGGCTTCACAAACACAATCTTCAATTTGAAGATAGCCTGGTCTGTGTACAACCCTCGGTGATTCTTGTTGTGTATTTGTTTCTTCCATGATTTTATCCTTGTTTTATTTTTCGCTTCGCTCTTCCGAAAAGATTATTACGCCTTAGAACATACAAAAGAGTGTAACCGCTTCTGTATGTAGGGTAAAATCTTAATTGATTTTACTTTACAATTCAGGTTCTTTTTTCTCTCACTTCCTTCGACGTTATACTGATAAAAATGTTTGTAGTTATATATAATATTTATCCATACTTATTTCTTTAGTTTTTCTTTCTGGTCGCTGGTTAATTGTTCAAATGGTTTGCCATATATTTGCATTGCACGATGATTATTGCGCAAATGCTTTTTAGTGATTCGTTCGCCTGCTGATGGTTTATATGGTTCAGGCAACGCAAACCACTTTTCCATCTCTTCCTGTTGTTGTTGTCTGCGGGCATAATATAGCCGTTGGGACTCCAATTCATGATAGCATGCGCAAAGATAAACAAAATAAACCAAAAACCCGAAATAAAAGAACCCCATAGTTTCATTTTCCGATATATATTTCATGTACCATCCATATGCCTCATCCTCACGCGGTTGCCATCCGGGTACAATTACGGCGTAAATGTATAGCGTCCATACAAACACGAGTAGAGTATTAAAATTGAAAGGGTGTGTTATATCTCTAAACCGATATATCAAAATAACCCCCATTACCAGTATAAAGCAAAGCATCACAGCATATATGGATTGGCGAACCGCGACATCACTACCACCACGAGAAACAAGTGCCCCTGCATAGACGAGCACCACCAGAGTGGCAAAAGACAATCCTATACTTTTCGCAACCCTGTTTATTTCCTTCGCTGCCATAATCAGTGGTGTTATAATGGCTCTCACGAACTGAATTAACTTTCTTAGTTCGGTGTCACGCTCTGGTATCCACCGCTCATTCTCCATGTGACCCGGTATTGTAAGCTTCCACATATTACCACCTTCGTGTAGTAAGCGTTCAATGATATTTATGGTTTACCGCTCGAAGCTTAACACACCCTTTTTCTATTCATAGATTTAACAGAACGGGGCAGAACCGACTTTAGGTGCAAGTGCGACTTTAGATGTAAAGCTCCTTATTTTTTATTTTGGCTTCATCTCTTCTATTTTTTGCCGGTATTCAAGCGATTTATTAAAATATGGTTTTGACTCAAGTAACGCCTTGTTACCATTATAACAAGAGGCTATATTCGCTCCGTCGGGTTTCTCTCCAACCTTCATAGGATAGCAAGTGAAACTATATGCTCTGGCTTTTAATTCTAATCCGCTTTGAAGATTGGAAAAAGCCAAAAACCATGTCCGTTCAAATTCGCTTCCATCAGAACGCATACCATATAACTTATCTTTTACCTCAAACTCCAAAGATTGAGCAAGGGATGGAACGCGTTGGTTGTCCATTACGTGATCAAAATATTTTGAGTATTCCTCATATTTGGCTTGATCCCATCCTGTCTTTTCTGCTTGTATTTGTGTTTGTATTTTGTCTACGCATCCTGAAACAACAAACAAAGCAATGATACAAAGGAACAGATATTTTTTCATAATTCTACCACCTTCGTGTTACAAGAGCAAAAGGTATTTATGTTTTCCGATTCTCTTTTCCGTGCCCGTTCTCAGCGTAATTAAGGATGCATGATAACGAGCGTGGATGCAATCACCTATAGAAAAACTATAAGTATGGCGATAAATATCTCGGATACTAATGGTGGTGAATATCTTGGATGCTTATATATTGAACATTATCGGTCTCATATGTGATATTCTTGGGGCATTTCTTATTTCATTATATGTAATTAAAGGTGGAATTGTTGGATTCCAAAAATATCTAAAATTCATATCGAAATTTTCATCCGTTGGTAAAAATCCTGCTGATAATTTTCAAAGAATTCTAGCTACATTGGGCTTTATTTTCTTGATATTCGGATTCATCCTGCAAGCGGTGGCAAATTGGATTCAATACACATTAATACCATAAAGAAAATATTAGTATGTCTAATGTTTTTTGCATTGTTTGTTTTGTTACCAATTGATGGTATAGAGGCTAGAAGCGGATGTTGTTCTCATCATGGCGGTGTCTGTGGCTGCAAGTGTTGCGATGGAACATCTCTTTCCGCAAAATGTGCCCCATATTATCCATCTTGTAATAATAAACCCACAATTCCAGTATCAACTCCTAAGCCGTCTCCAGAATTTGGAATAGTAGCGGCTGTAATGGGCGTCCTCTCAGCAATTTATCTGAGTGGAAAGATAAGATAATTTGAGATAAAAAAAGTTATATTCGTACTATCACTTTTGAATCATATCCTCGTAAATGAGACTTGTCAATAAAAGTTATAAAAGTAACTACAATCTACCATAACCTCGTACTTGAAGGATACATAGCCTGCTATCGTTTTTCGTCTATAAATAACCAACCACGGAGGGCACAGAGATTCTTTTTCTCTGTGTCCTCTGCGCTCTCTGTGGTTTTTCAAACAAGATAATAAGTCTCTAAATACATCAAATTATGATAAAGAAAAAAATATATAGATTGGCTTAGGTGTTGAATACCGGAATATGAATGCAAACTGCTAAAGAAAAAGATAAATTTGACATCAACAAAATTGCTTTAGACATAATAGAGAGAAAACTTGATTTGGTTTCTATTAGAGATTATTTAAAAGAGCAATTCGAAAATCCAATGTGGAACCAGCTTTTTAACAATAATTATGAACTATTCAAAAAAGAGGTTGACTTATCGTGTGATAAGATTCTTAACCAAGAAAAATACCAAACCAGATTGATCAGTCCTTATTATGAACAAAAAGACCCAAAAGATATCCAGGCTGTACCACCTGAATTAAGACAAAAGGTACTTGAAAGAGATGGTTATAAATGCGTTATGTGTGGTTCAACTAAATATCCACAGATTGACCATATAAAACCGTTCTCAAAAGGTGGGGAAACTGTTTTTGATAATCTGCAGACAATGTGTAGAAAGTGTAAGCTGAGAAAAAGTATGCTGAAGAACTAATTGTTGCTTTTCTCTGTGTCCTCTGCGCTCTCTGTGGTTTTTCCAACAAGACCACAACCTCCGATTTATCATCGACATATTTATTATATAATAAGCTGTCATGGAGCAAGGAGAATCGCAATGAAGGAACAAGTTGAAGTACGGACGTTAAAAGAAGGAAAGTATGTCTTGATAGACGAAGAACCCTGTGTCATTAAAAGTATTTCTCATGCAAAAACCGGAAAACACGGTTCGGCAAAGGCCAGGATTGATGCTATCGGCATATTTGACAATTCCAAACGGTCAATCGTAGCACCGGTTACGGATAAGATATACGTCCCGCTTGTAGAAAGAAAGAACGGGCAGGTATTATCAGTAAAGGGCGATGTTGTCCAGATTATGGATAACGCCGATTATTCCACGCTTGAACTTAAAATACCTGACGACCTGAAAGGCAAGATAGAGGCAGGAAAAGATATATCTTATTTGAATTCGATGGGGAAAATGAAAATTGACATGCGCACCTGAATGCAGAATACTCTTTTTGCAGATGCAAACTCTGACTATAAAAAAGCCAGATATGTAATCTGCGGCGTACCCTTTGACGGCACCTCAAGCTTCAGGAAGGGGAGCAGTCTCGCGCCGCGGAAAATGAGAGAAGCCTCATATAATTTCGAGACATACAGCAGCTTTTTTGATTTTGACCTCATGGATGTGGATATCCATGATATTGGCGACCTTGAAGTAGCGAAGGATATAGATTCTACTCTTAAGATGATCTCAGTTCATGCCGGAAATTATGTTAAAGATGGAAAAATCCCGATAATGCTTGGCGGGGAACATTCACTTTCGTACCCGTTCGTCAAGGCATGCCAGAATAAATATCCCGATATTGGATTCGTTGTTCTTGATGCGCACATGGATTTGAGGGAGGAATTCCACGGAGAACGAAACAGCCATGCATGCATTTCAAGGCATATCCTTGAGGATGTGACCCGGAAATACGCTTCAATCGGGATAAGGAGCGGGACGCGCGAAGAGTACGACTATGTCAGGGAGAACGGGATTAAAGTGTTTTCTGCCGATGATGTGGCATCAGAAAGTATCGAAAAGATAGTTTCCGGGATCCGGGATTATATCAGGGGTCCTGTTTATCTTTCCATAGACATGGACGCGATAGACCCCGCATATGCGCCTGCACTCGGGACACCTGAACCTTATGGGATAACGCCCCGCGATGTGAGGGCTGTAATCTCCTGCCTTGCGCCCGATATAGTAGGATTCGACCTTGTCGAAATTGCGCCAGCTTATGATTCTGGTAATACCGCCCTTCTTGGCGCAAAGCTTGTCCGCGATTTTATCATGGCGAGTGCAAAAGCACGATTATAGATTGCCTCGCAATCTTTCGGCGTACAATATTCTTTTCACTGCAAGCTGGTACGCCGCCGTCCTCATACTGCAATTCTCTTCCCGGCACAATGCATGAACGTCATTGAATGAAGTTACCATGATTTTTTCAAGCTTTTCAAGGACTCTCTCCTCCTCCCAGTAATCGTTATTGAGGTTCTGGCTCCATTCAAAATAACTCACGACCACGCCGCCCGCATTGGCGAGTATATCGGGTATGAGCATTATTTTCTTATCCGAGAAAATACTATCCGCCTCTATAGTTGTCGGTGCGTTGGCAAGTTCCAGGACTATTTTTGCTTTCACATCTGCTGCATTTCTTTCATTGAGCTGTTCGGAAAGCGCAGCAGGAATCAGGATATCGCAATCACTGGTAAGCAATTCCTCATTTGTTAAGGTCTTACTCTCCGCAAAATCAACAACGCTTCCGGATTGTTCCTTATGCTTCATCACAGCCGGTATGTCAAGACCGCCTTCCGCGATGATACCACCTTTTGAGTCGCTCACCGCTATGACCTTATATCCTCTCTCATGGAGTATCCGGGCGGCATTTTCACCGACATTCCCAAATCCCTGGATAGCGATATTGACTTCCTGTTTCCTGATATTCCTCTTTTTCAGGGCTTCTTCAAGAACAAGTATTCCGCCAAGCGAAGTGGAATAGCTGCGCCCTTTGCTTCCGCCGAGTTCGATAGGTTTCCCTGTCACCATGGCAGGCGTATGTTCCCCTTTTATCCGCTCATATTCATCCAGTATCCAGGCCATGATTTTTTCATCTGTATAAACATCAGGCGCCGGGATATCCTTGTAAGGCCCTATGTAGTCGGAGATGGCGCGGATGTAACTCCGGGTCAGCCGTTCAAGCTCATGCCTGCTCAGTTCCTTGGGATTGACCACTACGCCGCCCTTTGAGCCCCCAAAAGGTATGTTTACCACAGCACATTTTAGCGTCATCAGAAATGCTAAGTCCCTGACATCATCGAGTGTCAGTTCAGGATGGAACCTTATGCCGCCCTTGGCAGGACCTCTTGCATCGTTATATTGCACCCTGTACCCCAGAAACATTTTTGTTTTCCCTGAGTCCAGTTGTACGGGGAAATGAACCGTAAACGAACGCCTCGGCATATCCAGCAGGTCAAGTTCCTCTCTTGACAACTCAAGGTAGCTGTACAGGTCCTCAAGTTCACTGATGCACTTTTTGCACAGGTTTTCCTCGTCGGCATGTATCCTTTCGTGATTCCTGATTATCAAAATTTCCAACCTCCTTGATGGTTATTTGATTTGCCTGCCTTAAGAAAGTTTGCATGGAAGAGGCTTTGCACTTAAAGTACTGTTTTGAGCCGACTTTAGGTGCAGATATGGGACTTTAGTGCAAAGCTAAAAATACCCTAAAATTTAAATGTGGTCAAAATGAAAATTAATAAAAACATTAGACATGAGCTATATAGATTGGGAGTACTTTTCTCAGACATTATAAATGCTTTGACTGTTGCAGTGGGAATTATTTTCCTGTACTGGGCATGGTACACCGACAATCCTGTGATGACTTATGGTCAAAAACCACTTCCTACAACATTCATTTCGATTGGAGTAATTATAACTGGAATTATTGGATTTTTAAGTGGAAGAAATTACTTTAAAAACTTAGGCATAAAACTTATTACTACATATATTTGGTCATGTTCTATTACTATTATAATTGGCATTGTTCTAACATTGTTTAATGTTGGAGGATTATTTTATCAGAACATCCATATTTTATTCATTATTTCCGCAATTATCTTCCTGATAAGATTTGTTGGTGAGAATTATTCCGAAATAAAAGAAAGAATTAAAATATAAAACTACACCTAGTAGAGTCAATTCCTTTATCATAAATTTTTCATCCGAGTAAATTTGTCAATCTGAGAGAATCAAAAAGAAGTGATTTAAACGACTTTAGGTGCAACTTTGTCACTTTAGGTGCATGAGCGACTTTAAGTGCAAAGCTCATGGAAGAAATAAAATGGGATAGCGCGGATTTGAACCGCGGTCTAAGCGTCCCAAACGCTCAAGGATGGACCAGGCTACCCTACTATCCCTTCGGGTGGCTCAATAACAGCGTGATAAGATAAAATCTTTGCCCTCTATTCACGACATTTTTCTTTCATGCCATGTTTTATGCCCCAGGATGCCCACATCAAACTCAATATGCCTATCATTGCAAGAACGACGACCAGGATAACGGCGATTTTTTGAAAAGTGCTGAGTGACGCAGTGAAGAATGCAACGTAAATTATTGCAAATATCAACCCGCCAAACAGAATTACTATGGTTAAAGCAACCCTTAGCGCAAGTCCCGGCGGCGCTTCCCGGCTTTCATTTTGGTTCATATTTCATATCCTCCCGATAGCTATTCCAAATTTTAAGCAATATCATTCATAAACCTCTCCTCTAATGAGATTGTACGACGGCTGAGGGAGTAATAGTTTTCGATGTAGCTCGGCGAAACCTATCAAATATACGGTATACCGCAGATAAAGGCGCCACGAGTCGCGATGGGGAGCGGGTGTGCACTGGCCTCAGATGTGCGGGTGAATCGCAAGGCAGCCCGGCGCGTACCTGCTATATTTTTAAGGTGCTAATCCAATAATAACATAAAGTGGTAAAATGAGAAGTAAAATAGTTACCATCAATGAAGTTCTAGAAGAAACTGAGCATTTAGGCATAGATGACAGGGAGTACCTGTTAAACATCCTTTCCAAGAGATTGGTTGAATTGAAAAGAGCAAAAATATCTAAAAGGGCAAAAGAAGCTGTCGGGGAATATAAAAATTGGACAGTAAAGAGTGGCAATTTCAACGATTTGTGGAAAGACTTGAATGATTGAACTCGTGTTCACCCATCATAGTTTTCCGTTTCATCGCCTCCCCGGCGCGCCGTCCTCATTGAGGGGATGCGGGCTTGGACTGCGCGGCTGGCGGCGCCAAGCTGAGGGACGCTACCTACCGTCTTGGATTATTAGTCCAACTGAACTTACGTAGAGTTAAATGAGTAATTTACGCTATTTGGTGGGATATAGAACAGTTTATCGGCATGTTTTTTGAAGACCCCTAAGCTAATCAGGTTAGTATAACTAACCTCAGCATGTAACATATAATTTCCATGCGATAAATTAGAGGTATTTAAGTTTAAATACCATGTACCTTCGTGCTTTTTTCCGAGCATCGTTTTGTTTATTGAGGGTGTTTCTTGGGTATAATTTATTATGATGCTATCAATATCTTGAAAAACAGTCTTATCATCCAATTTATATAAATTAATAAAATTTCTCCCGGAAGTAATACCTGTTTCTTTTATTGTAAATGTTAAGATATTATCTTTAATTTCTGATTGTGGAAATACTTCTATCGAGTAGGTACCTCCCAATAAATATATGGGAGCTATAAGGGATATGAAAAGTATTGTTATAATTATAATCTCGGCAATAATCACGTTTATAAAATCATATTTTTCTCTAATCTCCTTAAATGCTCTTACTGATTTTTTTAAATCGTCTCTCTTAAAACCAATTACCCGAAGAGTTGCCAAAAAAGTTAGAACTTCGTATACAATAAAAATATAGATGTAATATGGATTTTCAATGAACGTAGGGGACGAGATAATCATAAGGAAAAGCAAAAAAATTGAGATTACTCCTAATAGCACAAAATATATTATAAAAGAATTAAATAATGCATCGGCAATAGATATTATGCGCTTTTCTCTGCTTGCTGCAAATAACAAATATCCTTTCAATATCAAAAATGAGGAAATTATTACAAGTTCAATTAATAATCCAGATACAAAAGTTCTGACCAATAATTGCAGATTATCGCTTAAACCAATAGTATTATTATTAAAATAATCAGCTATTTTAAATAAAATAAATGACAATCCAGTTAGTATTGTTATTGCGAGAGTAATTTCGTTAAAATCACGGGATTTCTCGGCGTCTCCATTCATATTGATAATTGCACCTTCATTAACACTTCAAAATACTCACGACCAATATTTAATAGTATCCTAAATATTAAAAACAGTACAACTTGGGAGAATATTTTTAAGATCTAATAATTTTACTAAAAAATGATGGCATCGATAAATTTTAAACAGCCAGAACAATAAAGAAGTGGTACGGCAAAATCATTGGATGGCCCGGCACTTATTAATATCAACCCTTATACTCCCCTCCCACCACTTCCCTTATCCTGTCCGCAGTCTTCGGTCCCACAAGCTCCACCTTCATAAGCTCTTCGCGTGATGCAGCCATGATTCGTTCCACGCTGCCAAAATGCCGAAGCAGGTTCCTTGCTACAACCGGTCCAATCTCGGAGATGGCAGATACAAGATATTCCTGCTGTTCGGGAAGAGTGGAAGCTGTTTTTTTGCCGTGAAGGCTAATTTCCCGCTTTGAGTCAACCTGTTCCCTTTTCGCTATAACGCTAATCAGCGCCGCGGTATCCTCTTCATCCCTGCTGAAGATGATGGGAATCCCGAAATCAATGGTAATGGCGGCAAGCACCCCGCGTATTACATTGGGATGCACCTGCCTTGCCGTATATATCCCCTCACCTTCGATAATCATTAAAGGACGGTCATACGCACGTTTAAGGTCTGATACCTGCCCGAACAAATCCCTGCCGTCAAGCAGCGTGCTCAGGAAATCTTCCGCTGTCTTTCTCTCGATACCTACCCTGTCGCTGACCACATAGTCCCCCACCTCAAGCGTGGTCAACGTTACATCAGTTCCCAGTTTCTCAAGCGTGTGCACGACATGGGAGCGGATTTCCCTCTGGTCAACCATAACCTTGACAACGGCGCTTGTTTTTGGTTCCTGCGTTTGCTGCGCCGGGAAATCCACAAGTTTTGTCTGCCCGCCCGCCCCATCCTGAAGGTTCCCATCCCCGACAGGAAGTTTCTCAGCAACAGGTGCTTCCGGTTCCAGTTCCAGGTTTTTCATTGTCCGGAACATGTTTTTCTCCTTGCGGTTGCTGCTCCAGTGATACGCCTCGTCCTTTGACCCTTTCGCCATCAGGACAACAACGCGCCCGGCATGTTTTCTACCCGTCCTTCCTTTTCTCTGGATGCTTCGTATCTCAGAAGGGACGGGCTCGAAAAACACCACAAGGTCGGTTGAAGGTATATCCAGCCCTTCCTCTGCCACCGATGTAGCCACAAGCGTATTATATTCTCCATCCTTGAATTTCTGGATAATCTCCACCTGCTGTTTCTGGGTAAGACCGGTATCTTTGTACCTGCTCGCCTGACCCACGAACCTGACAGGTTTTATTCCCTCCACTTCCTTGCAACGAGTTCTTTCACCACATTGAGTTTCGGATTGTTCCCGTCACAGCCACCGAGATGGTGCACTGCCTGGCGCATGCTCAAATCATCCATCAGCCTCTTTGCAGCTTTGCTCCCTGATTTTGACCTCGCCTCGTTCTCAAGCCTCTCAAAATATTTCGACAACGCAGATGC
The DNA here is from genome assembly GCA_027460615.1 of Candidatus Methanoperedens sp. Classification (GTDB taxonomy): domain Archaea; phylum Halobacteriota; class Methanosarcinia; order Methanosarcinales; family Methanoperedenaceae; genus Methanoperedens. Next base: position 2,195 of record JAPZAO010000128.1, on the reverse strand, counting down.
GCCCTGTGTTTCCGAGAGCTCAATGGCATGGCTTACTTTGAAGACTTCAGCAAGGAGCGAAGTTCCCTGGTAAACTTTCTGGTCAGGGAATGAACGAAGCTGCGACTGGAGCCGCGCCTGCAGGTCAAGCATTTCCCTTTTTGATAACCTTGTCTGGTAATTTGAAATGAAACCGAGTTCACGTAACTTGCTTAACCTGTCTGAAAGTACTTTGTCCATCAACAGTTTTAATCCTTTTATCTCGACCGGAATAGGTACATACTTCCACTCGATGTCCTTATCGAAAATATAAGGGCTGACATCAGGGTCGGAATCCGTCCTCATTTCGACTGATTTGATATGGAGGTTTGTACAAACTTCCTGTATCTTTCCCTGGTTGCTTCCCGGGCTTGCCGTAATGCCGAGAACAAGAGGGTCCTGGTTTTGCTGCTGGTATTTCTCTGCAATATACACATACGAGTAATTTCCCGTTGCCCTGTGCGCTTCATCAAAAATTACGCATGCGACTTTTTCAAGGTTGATTTTTTTCCCGAGGAGGTCATTCTCAATAACCTGCGGCGTGGAAACCACAAGGTGCGCATTCTCCCACATATCAGCCCTTTTATGGGGGGGCGTATTTCCCGTGAACAGCGCGATGTTTTCAGGGGGAATATTGAGCGTACTTTTAAAAAAAGCTGCATGCTGTTCAACAAGCGGTTTTGTCGGGGAAAGAAGCAGGACTTTTCCTTTCGGAAACCGTGAAACCATAACCAGCAGGGCGACTACAGTTTTCCCAAGACCTGTGGGAAGAACGACAAGGGTCGATTTCCTGATAGCCTGCCCTGCAAGTGCAAGCTGGTATAATCTCTTCTCGACTGTATCGGGTTTTAAAAAGGGATGATTAATGTATTCCGTATCAATCATTCTTGATTGAAAACATTAATCCATTGTCTCGCCGGTATCTTTCTGGAGAAGCTCGGATAAAGAATATGCCACGTTTCTTAATCTCAGTCTTTCTTCATCGGTTGGTTCCTCTCCCTTCTTGATAGCTTTTACCCTTTCAGGTTCTATGCCCGCATATTTGCCAACCTGTTCATATGTGAGTTTATGTTTGTGAAGTAATTCAATCAAATAGCGTTTTGTTGCTGGTAGTCCCATGGAGTTCACCTATGATAGTATTTCTTTATATGAGTATGCTTTATTACATAAAACGGGTATATCAAGGTATCTTCAGGTGAAACAAAAATGACAGATAATAATATTGATGTTGTCCAGACAACTGAAACTGAAATCGGTGGAATTAAAAAAACATTAAAAAAATTCAAAAGGAAATGCACTGTTGTACGGGTAGCACAGGCTAAGGGATGGAGAAACGTGGTTGTTTCCGATTCAAAAGAAAATAAGAAATATTTTTTTGGAAAAGTTATCAATCCACCGCCTGAGATTAATCCCGGCGATGAATTATTTATCGGTTTTGAAGACCTGCCTTATGAACTTCCAGGCATAAAGCAAAAGATCATACTCATGACCCTTGATGGTTTCCAGCTCGATTGGACTCAGGTTTAAGGTTCTACGACAATAGTTCCGTTCAGGTTTGTATTTTCTTTCAGATAGAAATTATATGTTCCGGGTTTTATGAATGTATAGTTTGTACGTTTGCCATTATTCAGGAGTATTTCTTCAAAAAGACCCTCCGAACTGACGAGAGTGAGAACATCTGACCCATCATTTGTCCAGATGACATTATCCCCAGGTTTGATTTTCAGGGTGCCATTTATAAGACTGAAAAAGCCCCTGTAGCGATCAAGTTTTATTCCTGAGGTTTTACCCGTTGGCGTAATTTCAGCAACAACAGGCGTGCTTGTTGGTTGAACAGTGGTTTGTGTAACAGTTGCGGTTGCAGTTGGCTTCGGACTTTCAACCTGTTTTGTTGGCGCACCGGGATACAGGAAGAATGCCCATGCAAGTCCGCCCAGAACAAGTATTGCCAGCGCTACTATTATGATTTTGTTGATATCGGTTGACGGCCCGGGCATTGGCTGCACTTTTGGAGGTACAACCTTTGGCCGCGCAGGGGGAATTTTTACTACCTCTTTTTTTGCCGCAGGAGGTATTTCTGTTACAGGCTTTGAAACTATATCGCCTGCGCCTGTTAAATCCTTGCTCCAATTGCATTTCGGGCACGTTTGCGAAATTGGATAATCAATACTGCCTGT
>JAPZAO010000127.1 GCA_027460615.1 Candidatus Methanoperedens sp. | reverse complement strand
GTAGGGATTTTTTTCCGGGCCGAAAAGTTCTTTTATCTTCCCGAGCTTCTTCATACTCTTTGTGACAACCATCGAATTAGGATTCAAATTACCTGTATCAAGTGTTTTATCCGGACGGACTATCAATAGATTATCGATAGTATGAAGAACAGTTCCCAATCTTTTCAATTTCGACCTCAAACGAAAGAGTTATATATTATTATATGTACTATATAAACTTACCGCATAAAAGTTAAATATTTTCGCTTTTTCTCAAAATCGCACTGGAAAGGTGTTCTATCATTTTTCTATTTTCAAGCCCTTTTAACCATTTTTCCGGGAAAACGTCAATTCCATGCAAAGCCCCGCACAATGCACCTGTCATGCAGGCAATGGAGTCGGTATCGCCGCCTGCATTCACTGCTTCGGTTATTGCTTTTTCCGGTGCCCCAAAATGTCTTGAGAAACAGTAAAAAGCGCAAGGAACGGTATCATATACCAGATACGATGTGCCTAATTCTTCAAATACCTTATCAGGTTCAGTATCTTTTTTCTCAAATGAAAGTTCTATCTTTTTTGCAAGACCTGAATCATATTTTGATGCCCTGCCCGCGGCATCTTTTACGATTTCGATGCAATCTCTCTCACAGAGTGCTCTTCGCACGGCAACAGCGACCGCCACCGCGCCTGCAATTGCGCCTTTGCTGTTATGCGTGGGAATAGAAGAAAGTGCAGCATTAGATTCGATTTCATCCATGTTATTATAAAAAAGCCCGATTGGCGCGACCCTCATGGCAGAACCGCAGGACGGTATTTCGCTTCCCGATTCTTTCCATAATATTCCGGAATTCAATCGTGAAATTGCGGCAGAACTTGAAGGGCCGACAAGTTTTTTCCTTGCAGGGTCGTTTTGTGCTTCCACACCCCATTTAGCTATCTTTTCTGCAAAATCCATTGCATCAAATCCATTACAATCTATTAGTGATTGTGCAAGTACAATCATCTGTTCAGTATCATCCGTGTACTGCCCTTCCCGTAGTTTTTCCCCGGGGCATCCGGGCCGGGCTTTGCCATAATCCGTGACATATCCATTTTCAAGAATATCTTTCCTGCCCAGCCCTTCGTTCTGTTTCCCGAGCGCATCGCCGATAGCGGCCCCGAGCATGCAGCCGGTGTATTTGCTTCTTAACTTTTCAAGGGGTTTCATTGGTGCTTCTGCTATTCTTCCCTTTTTATTTTTTCAACAATCTTTTCCCGAAGAGCTACCAGCCCTGCACTGAACTCAACAGGATATACGGGTGCGCCATCAAGGATCTTGTATTTATCAGGCAAATTTGAGAAATTATCTGCCGCCGCCTGCCTTATTTCATCAAGCGAGTGCCTTTTACAGACGATTTTCCCGCTTTTAACAACCTGTTCCAGCAAAGGCTTTGCATTATCAAAGGTTTCATCTTCCAGCGATATGATATCTTTTTTGAACATTCCATCATCGAAATAACGCCAAACACGTTTTTTACCTGGAAGCGTGGCTTTTACGGTCTCTTCTGAAAGTTTCATCTTGGGTATATGCTTTCCGTTTTCCACAACGTCCGAGAGCTTGTAAATACCATCAAGCGCCGGTGTGGGGCGGCCCGTGATAAGCTCGGTGCCCACGCCGAACATATCTATCCTGGCGCCTTTTTTCATAAGCTCCTCTATCTTCCACTCATTAAGGTCGCCGCTTGCCACTATTTTGACATAATCAAGCCCTGAATCGTCAAGGATTTTTCTGACATGTTTTGAAAGCTCTGCCAGATTCCCGCTATCAAGCCGCACGCCAAGAAGTTTTTCCCCTTTCTTTTCAAGCTCCTTTCCCACGATAACAGCTTTTTTTGCGCCTTCAATGCTGTTATAGGTATCGATGAGCAGGAAACATCGGTTCGGGAAAGCCTCTGCATAAGCGCGGTAGGAGTCAATCTCATGGTCAAAACTCGTGACAAAAGAATGCGCCATCGTGCCGGATACGGGGATGCCCAGTTTTTTCCCTGCCATTACATTGGACGTGGAAGCGCACCCGCCGATATATGTGGCCCGCGTTGCCTCAAGATGCCCGTCCCCCTGCGCCCTGCGAAGCCCGAATTCAGCTATCGCCCTGCCTTTTGCGGCATGGACTACGCGTGAGGCTTTGGTGGCTATCAGGGTTGAGAAGTTCATTTTGTTGAGAAGGAAAGTTTCGATAAGCTGCGCTTCGATTATGGGAGCGCTTACCCGGATTATGGGTTCAAGCGGAAAAGCGATGCTGCCTTCGGGCATGGAGAGAATGTCGCCAGTGAACCGCAAATCCCGGAGATGCTCAAGGAATTTTGAATCAAAGCCCTGTGTCGTTAAGTATTCAATGTCGTCATCCTCAAACCGCAGGTTCTCGATGTAATCCATGACGTAGGTCAGTCCTGCAGTTATAAGATATGAGCCGAAGGGTATTTTCCTGACAAAATAGTCGAAAGTGGCTTCAGGGTTGTGCCCTGACTTCCAGTACGCCTGCATCATAGTAAGCTGGTAAAGGTCGGTGCGGAGAGCTTCAGTCATATAATGAAGTGATGGGATGGATGGATAATTAAAAGTTTCTGAAACCCTTTTCACAAAATTATTAATATGATTAGCTCTTTGCGTGTTCATCCATGAAAGCAAAAGCAAAACTCCGGGGCCATCATCTCATCTGCCTTAATTTTTTCAGGGGCGAAGGCTACTCAGAGGATTTCATCAGGAACATTTATTCAGTTATCAATAAAGAAAAAGTGGAAGTAGTAGCCGGACCCGACGAGGTCTGCGCAAGATGTCCTTATCTGGAAGACAACAAATGCGCAAACAGTGACTACACAGATGAAAAAATCCTGCTTCAGGACAGGGAAGCTCTCAGGTTGTTGAGGTTAAAACCCGGCGAGATAGTTGACTGGAAGATAATTTCTGCTAAATTGCCAGGGATTCTAGACGAGTGGAAAGCCCTGTTTTGTCATGACTGCGGATATCTGGAAGTATGTTTTAATGAATAAGTTCAACAGGTATCTTCCCGTTATGCACAGCCGTTGCCACAAGGGCGCCGCTAATCCCTATTTTCTCAAGAGCATGGATGTCATCCATATCCCTGATTCCGCCGCCAACAAGAATATTGTGATTGGATAATCCGGCCACTTCCTTAAAAAAATCCACATCGATTCCCGCGCTTGTGCCGACTTTACTCAACTCCAGGATAATGATGTCTTTGATATCATAATCATTTAACTTTTTTATCAGTTCCCGCGGCTTCATTTCAAGTTTCCTGTCTTTTGTCAAAACCTTTCCGTTTTTCATGTCGATGCTTACATTAATCCGTCCCGGAAATCGTTCTGCTACGGCGGCTATCAGGTCAAACGTAGCGGTTTCTGTGCCAATTATAACCGTATCTGCGATTCTCGCGCATTTTTTGACATCATCGATGTTTTCAGGACCGATATCCACCATGGTTTTTGTCATTTCCGATATTTGTCCAATCAGCGCAAAATTATCCCCAAGATGCTGCAAATAGTCAAGGTCGGCGATATATACCTCCGTCGGCATAATCGTTGAAATTATATCCAACGGCGCTGATGAACCGCATACCACGCTTCCTTTTACAGGCTGATATTTCGCTCTCTCGCCTCTTACTGCATGAACAGCATTACCATTGAGTATGTCCAGCACGAAAATAATTCGAAACATAAATGTATAACGGCATCAATTTGATTTAATGATTACGAAGCTACTCGTAAGTCCAAAAAAGATGTGAAAAAAGCAGCCTGCTCTGCACTGTTCCCGTGAGTACAGGAATAGTGATTTTAATTACAAACCAGGCACATCATCACTGGTGAATAAACCATTATTGAAAACTATACATTAGCATTTTCACATTGTCAGGTAAACAGGTAAACGTTACTTTTAAAATATCTACTTGCATAAACAGAATAATAATTTGATGATTTGAACATCTCAATTAAAAAGGGAGGATTATGAAAAAGGAAAAACCAGCCAATCAACACCGGAATCAGAATCCGCACTTCGGCAGGAATTAGCAGAGCATTTCCATGAAAAGCGAGAGCTGCTGCGGCAGCAATGAGTACAACAGATGACCCCCAAGGGTCTTCACGACCTGAACAAAACGCTTGAACAGTCGGAGATGAAATTCCGCTCTGTGGTCCAGGCAGCCAATGACGCAATTATTTCAAGTGATAGCAATGGAAACATCATTTCATGGAACAATGGGGCACAGACCATTTTTGGCTATGCTGAAGATGAAGTTCTGGGAAGACCTGTTACCATCCTGATGCCTGAACAATATAGCGAGGTTCATTCAAGGCAATTTGAGCGCTTGCGGTCAACAGGCGAATCGAGGCATAAAGGAAAAACGCATGAATCCCAGGGCTTGAGAAAAGATGGAAGAGAATTCCCGGTTGAGATTTCTTTAGCTACCTGGAAAACAGAGGAAGGAACGTTTTTCACATGTATCCTCCGTGACATCACTGAACGCAAGAAGACGCTGGAAAAAATACGGGAGCAAGCTGCTCTTCTCGACAAAGCACATGATGCCATTGGTCTTCGGAACTTAGAACAAAACCTTATTTACTGGAATAAAGGTGCTGAGTACCTGTATGGCTGGGCGGCAGAAGAAGTCATAGGCAAAAATGCAGATGAGCTTCTGTATAAGGGAAAAACATCCAAACTCATCGAAGCTAAAAAGGGCGTCATCGAGAAGGGAGAGTGGATAGGAGACTTGCATCAAGTAACGAAAGATGGTAAGGAAATCATTGTCGAAAGCCGCTGGACTCTGATATATGATAGTGAAGGTAAACCGAAATCAATACTCGTCATAAATACGGATATCACTGAGAAAAAGAAAATTGAAGCGCAGTTATTAATATCACAACGAATGGAAAGCATAGGCACTCTGGCAGGCGGTATAGCGCACGACCTCAACAACGTGCTGACGCCAATGATGCTGTCTCTGCAAATATTAAAAGAAAAATTCAAAGATGAGCAGAGCCAGAAATTGCTTAATATTCTTGAAAAGAACTCACAGCGTGGGGCTGATTTAATAAAGCAGGTTCTGTCATTTTCACGGGGGGTCGAGGGTGAACGCGCTCCTCTTGCGGCAAAACAGATTATCACCGAAATCGAGAAGGTCGCAAAAGAGACATTTCCAAGAAATAGCCAAATCAAAACTGATATTCAAGAAGACCTCTTTAACGTCTCAGGAGATGCCACACAACTGTATCAGGTTATAATGAACCTGTGCTTGAACGCCCGGGATGCAATGCCGGATGGCGGAATATTGCGCATCACAGCTTCGAATTTTTTTATCGATGAGAACTACGCCCGTATGAACATCGAAGCTAAAGCCGGCTCTTACGTTATCATTTCAGTCTTGGATACCGGAATCGGTATACATCCCAAAATACTGGATAGAATTTTTGAACCGTTTTTCACGACAAAAGAATTTGGTAAAGGAACTGGTCTTGGTCTTTCTACAGCTCTTGCAATCGTAAAAAGCCATGGCGGATTCATAAATGTATACAGCGAAGTTGGAAAAGGAACTACCTTCAGGGTATATTTGCCGGCGATTAAAACCGGAATTCAAAATGTAGAGGAACAGAAGCTTGAATTGCAGAGCGGACAGGGAGAATTGGTATTGGTTGCTGAAGACGAAGACTCGATTCGTGAGGTTACTGTCTCGACATTGGAAAAATACGGGTATTATGTGCTTGCAGCCAGTGATGGTGCAGACGCAGTAGCATTGTATGCTCAAAATAAGGATAAAATCAAAGTTATTCTTATGGATATGATGATGCCTGTTATGGATGGTCATGCGAGCATCAGGGCAATTCGTAAAATTAACCCCGGAGTCAAAATTATCGCAGTCAGCGGATTGGCAGAGAAAGATAAACTTGCAAAAATTGCAGATACTCGTGTACGTGCTTTCCTGTCAAAGCCTTACACTGCTGAAAGATTATTGAAAACCATACGCGAAGTCATAGGCAAAGAATAATGAGGAAACGGGTCTAAACAACAGATGAACAACAGATGAAAAATTAATAATTAATATGAGTCAGATATGCAGGAAAAAATACTGGTCGTAGATGATGAGAAAGGGTTAGTCAGCTTATTGAAGATATCCCTTGAATCAGATAACTACAAAGTTGTCGAATCGTACACAGGTGACGGAGCCATCCGAAAAGCGCATAGCGATGCTCCGGATTTAATCTTATTAGACCTCATGCTTCCGGACATGACCGGTTATGAGATATGTAACAAGCTTAGAAAAGACCCATTGACAAGATCGATACCGATTATTATGCTGACCGGATTGGGTGAGAAAGGTAGAATAGCAGGCCTGGATTTGGGGGCGGATGACTATATTACGAAGCCTTTTGACCTGAAAGAGCTTAAAGCGAAAATTCGTAATGTGTTACTATCCCATATGTAACATAAATATAATATAGCATAACAAATTCGAAACATAAATGTATTAGAGTAGTTATCTGGTTTAATTGTTATGAAATTACTCGTAAGCCCCATTAATGTTGAAGAGGCGAATATCTGCAAACTCGGCGGCGCGGATATTATAGATGTAAAGAATCCCAAAGAAGGCTCACTCGGCGCCAATTTCCCATGGATGATAAAGGCTGTGAAAAAAGCGGCGGGAAATGTCCCGGTGAGCGCGACAATAGGCGATTTTAACTATAAACCCGGAACAGCCTCGCTGGCGGCGCTTGGAGCGGCTGTGGCAGGCGCCGAATATATCAAGGTGGGATTATACGATATCCAGACACGTGAGCAGGCGCTTGAAATGCTGACAAATATCGTCCGCTCGGTTAAGGATTATGATAAATATAAGAAAGTCGTGGCTTCTGGTTATTCTGATTACAAGAGAATCAATTCCATATCTTTGTTCGAGCTTCCGGAGGTTGGGGAACAGGCAGGTGTTGATGTTGTGATGATGGACACCGGCATCAAGGACGGTCGCTCCACGTTTGAATTCCTGGCAGAGCAGGAACTGATGGATTTTGTGGCAGATGCGAAGGAGAGAGGGCTTCAAACAGCAATAGCAGGAACGATAAAATTCAAGGATATTCCCCAATTAAAATGCATATCGCCTGATATTATCGGTGTCAGGGGATGCGTATGCGGCGGGGACAGGAATTCTGCTATCAAACGTGAACTGGTTGAGCGGTTAAAAACCGAGGTTTGTCTTTAATAAATATTGGGCTTCTGGAAATTTATCTCAGGTTGATTCCAAGGGTAATAAGAAATGCGGCAATAACTGCATAAAAAGTGAGGCTTGCTGCAATCGCAGCATACACTCTTGACCTTTGAATACCCAAAAGCTCACATGTAATGGTAGTTGCATAAACCCCCATCCACGGGGTGAAAATTAAGAGACCGAGGACGCCATACTTTTCCATCCATTTTTTAACATTATTGTTCCTGCGCCTGCAAAGCCAGTTCTGGATTTTCGGATACTTATTTCCCTTATCAAAAATGAAAAAAATAACTGGAACGGGCAGGAAGTTAGCAATAAGCGCTACCGCTGCCGCAATATAAACAGGGAGCCCCATAACCACGCCGGCAGGTATTGCGATCAATTCCTCCCCCACCGGAGAAATTGATATTAAAGCAACAATTATTAAACTGATGAGTTCCATGGCGCATTAAAGAGCGCATTTTAAACTAAATAAAGCTGCCGCAATTGCGGCAGAAATAGTTTGTTCGGAATCTATCAATCAGATAAGCGGCCTCGGCTGCTTCTCATCAGGCTGTACAGGCAGCTTCATCGTATTTATCAGGATGGGGTCTGTAACCTCTTTTGCCCTTTCGAGCAGCAGCTCTTTCCCGCACTGCGTGATTGCGAATATTGGTATTGCTGTGCCGAATTGCGCTATCGTTTTCCCTGCGATACATCCGCGAATCCATTTTGAGGTGCATCCTGTGGTCATATCCACAAGGTTCAGGAATTCCTTTGCTTCATCCTCAGGCAACCCGGTTGTATGAACGCCAAAACCGATGACCTGTACTTTGTGTTTCTTCTCAAGCTCCCGGATTGCCAGCATATCTTTTGCGTTCGTGACAGAAACGCCGATTTTCTTGTAGCCAAGTTCAATGGCTTTTTTCACACCTTCCACCTGGTCAAGAGCCGCAATCCTCGGGTCAAGTACGATTCCACCCACTTCCTCTATCCGTTTGATGAGCTTTGGTATCGGCGTGGTCTCAACAAGCCCTGAAATGCGGGAACCCATACCTTGCGCCAGTTTGGGATTACTGGTAATCACAGTCCCGGCGCCGTCGCAAGCGGTCACGCATGTGTCCAAAAGTCCCCGGCGCAGTCCCGTCATGAAGGTCTCGCTTGCTCCGAATCCCACGAAAATCTCCATCTCAATGGCCCTATCCTCCGTGAACAAACCGAAGTCCTTAATCCTGAATTCGATATTTTCCTTTGCGGTTTTTGATGTGAATTTTTTAATTCCACGAACTTTGTCGAATATGGGGCAGTATTCGGTCTGCGGTTCCCCGGCTTCAACGACTTTCCCGCTCTCAACGACCACGCGGGTCTTCCCGAGAGCTTCCATTACATGCCTGTCTTTTGCCATGATGATAAGATTGTTGTCGAGTGTATTAATCATTAAGATATTGACAAATTTTTATAAGTTGAGGCAAGATTTGCCTTATAATGTCAGATATTTGGGGATACAAAAATGCCGTAAACAGTGGGTGTAAAATCTTAGGTTTTTAAATCAAAAAGCAAAATAGCCACAGAGACACGGAGGTCACTGAGTTATTATTTCTCGGTGTCTCTGTGCCTCCGTGGCTAATATTTTATATGAAAACCAAACTTTTTTACAGAGCCCGCAAACAGAATCATTCATATATCATTTCACATATAAGAACCCCTCAATGGACACATCGCAGCTTCACAAGGAAAATGTACAAAAAACATTCAAATGCGCTATCCTGACCATAAGCACCTCACGATATGAGAAATTCGGGAAAACAGACCGCCCCGAGCGCGCCGAGGACGTTTCAGGAAAGCTTATCTGGGGAATGGTACAGGCGCAGGGCAGCAAGATTGTGCATTACGAATTAATTCCTGACGATATGGAAATGATAAGAGATGCCTTCAAGAAATGCCTTTATACGGAGGCTGATGTGATAATATCTAGCGGGGGAACCGGTCTTTCGCCTGCGGATGTCACCATCGAAGCACTTTCGCCTTACATTGAAAAAGAGATGCCTGGTTTCGGGGAACTATTCAGGCTTAAGAGTATTGACCAGATTGGAAATGCTATGATGCTTTCAAGGGCAATTGCAGGCGTGGCGCGCGGTAAAGTTATATTTTGCCTTCCGGGTTCGCCAAATGCGGTAAAACTTGCCCTTGAACTTGTGATGCCGGAGTTGGGGCATATTATCAAACACGTGAAGGGTCAGTAAATGGAATACAAGTGGAAGGCGATGTTCACTGTCTGGATAGGCATCTTCATGGCTACGCTTGACGGAAGCATCGTGAACGTGGCTCTCCCCACACTCACTGAATACTTCAAAACGGATATAACCACCATCGAATGGGTAGTGATGGCGTATCTTTTGACTATCACAAGCCTCCTCTTAAGTCTTGGGAGAATTTCTGATATGGCAGGAAGGAAAATGATATTCGCCGGGGGACTTGCGATTTTCACCATAGGTTCAGGCCTATGCGCTATATCAGGAAGTGAGAACCAGTTGATATTCTACAGGGTGGTGCAGGGAATAGGCGCTGCCATGCTGATGGCGACCGGAATAGCAATAATCACCCATGCATTTCCTCCGAGAGAAAGGGGCAAAGCGATGGGATTGATCGGGACTGTTGTAGCTATAGGTTCCATGGCAGGACCTGTAGCAGGCGGTTTTTTAATCGAAAATGTAGGATGGCAGTCTATTTTTTATATAAATATCCCGATCGGGATTTTCGGGACTGCAATGGCGCTGAGTGTGCTCAGGAAAGACGAAACTACATCGGGGCAAACTTTTGACATACCGGGTGCGCTTGCGCTTTTTATCAGTCTTATGGCATTGCTGCTTGCTTTGAGCCAGGGGCAGGAGTCCGGCTGGTTATCAGGCTATATAATCATACTTTTTATTTTATCAATTGTATTTGCTATTATATTTATTATGATCGAAACTAAAGCCGTGCATCCTGTAATGGAACTTTCGAATTTCAGGAACAGGCCGTTTGCGGCAGCAAATATCAGCGCGCTTATTAGTTTTACTGCCATGTATAACGTCATACTGTTAATGCCGTTTTTTCTCCAGAATGAGCTTGGATATTCACCTGAGGGGGTAGGAATTGTTTTTCTTGCGGTCCCGCTCGTGATGTCCGTTGTCTCCCCTCTCAGCGGGTGGTTATCGGATAGGACGAATTCTTATGTACTCAGTTCAATCGGCGTCGGGATTTCAACCGTATCCATACTGTGGCTTGGCTACCTATCCCCCACTTCCGGTTCCATCGATGTTGTTCTACGCCTTGCGCTCCTCGGTCTTGGGATGGGGCTTTTCCAGGCTCCGAACAACAGCATAATAATGGGGTCGCTTCCCAAGGAAAAGATAGGTATAGCTGCAGGAACGCTCGGGACGATGAGGAACATGGGGATGGTGATAGGCGTTGCAGTTTCTGGTGCGGTGTTCTCCAGCAGGTACGTTTATTATGGAAATGTCGGGAGTTCATTTTTACCGGCTTTCCGGGATACATACACAGTTTCAGCGATTATATGCGGCATCGCCATGCTGACATCGCTTGTGCGCGGCAAAAGCAAATAGATTTAAATCGTTTGCATTAAAAATACTTCAAACGACCGTAATGCGGTCGCCCTACAATCAAATCGACCTGAACTGTTCCCAAAAATGGACAAAGAACAGGATTTCCGCAATCAATTTCACCTGAGCTAAAATCGGGTGCAGTGAAAGTAGCAGGCTCTGGAGTACCGTAATCGCTCATCCCTAGGCTTCCAGAAGATTCTGCTGTAAAGATAGCGTTTCTCTGCACAAGTAAGCATACAAATCCATTAGCATCCGTCGTACCCCAAGAATACCATTGTGAGCCATTAGCAATTACATAAAAATCTGGCATTGGTGCATTATCCCACATACGAACGACTTGGATTGTCACACATGTAGTGTCCTGAGGATCATCCAAGTTGTGTGAACCACCAAACCGGGTAATTGAGCCGTTGTATGTGAGGGTTCTAGGTATGAAATTGAAATTTCCTGACTGAACCCAGATACCGGAAGAAGTATCAAATGAAAAGAATCCGACACTCTTGGGAGATTGTTTTATAAGTTTCGGTGGAACCGGTATTGATAAATCAATTACCGCTCCGCTCTGAAGTTTTAAAGATCGACCTTTTTGATCAAATAATCCTAAGTCGAAAATACCATAAGAATTAAGGCGGGTAATTTTTCCATCGAGCATTTTACCTGTGAAATCACCTGAAGCTGCAGCACGATCAAATTGTTTAGTCACGTCAAACCAAGTAAATTGAAGTATAGCGCTATCCTTAATCTTTTTCCCATCTATTCCTACTAGTGCATTTGCTGGCACTTGAATACGCGACCCCCCGAGCACAATATCAAGTTCTTGAGAAGGGTTGAACTTACACTGATAAGCAATCGGCCAAATTATAATAATCCTTTTACTTTGGGACTTGGAATTGAACACTTTGGTGTTGGAAACAAATCCTTCTTTCATAAAAGTGAGAGCTGCACGGCATTCAGTTTTTGCTAAAGTAACTGAAAAGAATCCGTCGTCCTCTGATTCAGCAACAATTTTCCCTTTACGGGAAATTTTCACTTTATTAACTGGTCGCTGGTTATTATCCAGAACATAGCCAATAATTTTTGATACCATATTTTGTCCACTCCTTATATTTACAACTTACACTTCGCTGAATATTATTGAATAATCAATTATTCAGGGAAGTCTAATGGTTAACTCCATGATATCTTCTGGAGTCATTAACTTATATATTGATCCAGACCTTTATATGCTTTTCTTTCCCATTAACTACAGAGCCAGGATTTATTGGGAATGTGTTTATACTTTCCTATACGTTAAAAAATTGAATATAATGAAATTCGTAACTGACAGGATGCTCGGCAAACTTTCGCGCTGGCTTCGTCTTTTCGGGTATGATACCCTTGAAATAAAGAAGCAGGAGAACGAGGACGATACACTGCTGGCGCTGGCTGAAAAGGAGGGGAGGATTCTTGTTTCAAGGGACAGGGTGCTTGTCAGGAAAGCAATAAAAAGAGGGATAAGAACGTATCCTGTCCAATCGCCTGAAATCATGGAACAGCTCAGGGAGATGCAGGGGGAATTCGGGATTTCAATCGAGCCGCAACTGGATAGGTGTACTCTTTGCAACTCGGTTATCAGGAAAGTTAAACCCGAAGAGATGGAACTTGTCAGGGCGAAAGATTATGTTTATCCTGACAGGCTGGGGGAGGGAACTGAGTTTTGGCTCTGCGATAATTGCGGGCAGGTTTACTGGCAGGGCAGGCACTGGGAGAATATTATGGAGAGGGCGGAGAGATTGAAAAAATGACAGCTTTTCTGTCTGAATCTATTCTTTTCCTTCTTTTGTGCTTCCTTCACCCATCAGCATTTTTAACAAAGCAGCAGCCACTTCTAAAGATGTATAATCTTCCTGGGTAAGTTTTTCAACAAGATTACTATATTCTCCCAGGTGCCCGGCATCAACAGTCCCTTTAACTTTTTCCAATAGCAGGTTTGTCCTGATATCTTCCACATCACTGACAGAAGGAACTTTCTGGGGTATGATTCTCGTCTTGGTGAACTGCTGTATCTGTCTTATCCTGTATACCTCTCTTCCTGTCACAAAGGTAAATGCCTGCCCCGCTTTTCCGGCTCTCGCTGTTCTTCCTATCCTGTGTAAATAATATTCATCATCAGGAGGTATATCATAGTTAAACACAGCCTCGATATCCCCTACATCGATTCCCCGGGCAGCCACATCGGTTGCCACTAAAATCTCAATCTCCCTCTTTCTGAATTTAGACATGACAGCGTCTCTTTGTCTTTGCTGCAAATCCCCATGCAGTCCGTCAGCGAGATACCCTCTGGACTTCAGGGTTTCTACCAATTCATCCACACGTCTTTTCGTATTGCAGAACACCAGCGATAATTTCAGGTCGTGAAGGTCAATTAAGCGACACAGGGCTTCTGTTTTTGCCTGCTGTTTGACTTCAAAATAAAATTGTTCAACCTCGGGAACAGTCATCTCCTTATGTGCCAATTTTATCATTTGTGGTTTGTTCTGGTATTTTTTGGTCAAATCTAAAATTGGCCTGGACATGGTTGCTGAGAAGAGGATTGTTTGCCTTTCCTTCGGGATTTTTCTCATAATAATTTCAATATCTTCCCTGAATCCCATATCCAGCATTTCATCTGCTTCATCCAGTATGATTATTTTTACGCCATCCATTTTCAAAGTACGGCGGTCAAGATGGTCCATGACGCGGCCAGGAGTGCCTATTATAACCTGTACACCTCGTCTTAGTGCCCTTATCTGGCGGTCAATTGGCTGCCCGCCGTAAACCGGTAAAATCTCAATCCCCCTTTTATATTTTGAAAGCTTTTTCAGTTCCTCTGCCACCTGGATTGCCAGTTCTCTTGTGGGGCATAAGATTACAGCCTGTAATCCCCTGTTTTGCGGGTCTATTCTCTCTAAAGTTGCAATTCCGAA
>JAPZAO010000126.1 GCA_027460615.1 Candidatus Methanoperedens sp. | reverse complement strand
GATGTATAAAAAACCTTATTATCTATCATGTGTATGTAGCCGTGGCTGCCAAGGTGGCGGAACGGCTACGCAATCGCCTGCAGAGCGATTCCAATCCAGTTCGACTCTGGGCCTTGGCTTATAGTTTTTTAAGTTTGGTGGGTGTAAAATCCTTTTTGTTAAATTTCGTCTAAAGTAACTCTGCACTCTTGGCGTGCTTTGCGGTGCAGGATTTTCCACCGCAGAGGCGCAAAGTACACAAAGAATTTGCTTAACATCAAACCTTTTTTACTGCTCCTTAGTGTTAACATGAGGGGTACGATATTGAAAGAAAATGAAATAAAGGAGATAATGGGGTTGATTGTTAGTGTAAAGGTTCCTGGAAAAAACAGGACAGGAATTGAAGCGAAGTATTAACCGTAAGCATTAACAAAAGGCTTAAATCAGAGTATGCCTTTAGAGATTCGCTTTGATGTGCCGCCATAACTCAGCTGGTAGAGTGCCTGGCTGTTAACCAGGATGTCACAGGTTCGAGCCCTGTTGGCGGCGTACACCGGACAAGCTCGTTTTTTTGGGCCCGTAGCTTAGTCCGGTTAGAGCGCCCGGCTCATAACCGGGCGGTCACCGGTTCAAATCCGGTCGGGCCCATATACATTACTTCGTGTTCTGAGGGCGAGATAGAGGTAAAATCATTATTAAGAAGGCAGAAGATAATATTAAGTAGAAAGAGGTGGAATTTGCAATCATGGATACAATAGAAAAAGTTCAAAAATTCGATTATGCAGATGTGCTGATATGGCTGGGAGTCATACTGCTTGTCTTTTGGGTTATAGCTAAAATCCTTGGAATAAGCTAATGCTGTGGCTTGATGTTCTCCCCGTCATAAGTGCAATAGTAGTTATTGCAGGGCTCGGTTTAAAAGCTGGTAGGATACTTGAAAAACTTGATAATGTCGTTAAAGAAGCGAATAAGATAGGGGCTGACCTCAAGGAAGTCAAAGCTGAACTTAAAGAGCATGATAAACGTTTGACCGTTCTGGAAGCTAAATTTTCGGAGATTACAAAAAAGCTTGCAGTGACGTGAGATTACTTCAGAATTCATTCGATCTCAACATCTTGAAAAGCCAGCGTCGACCCGCCGTAAGGCATCACAATTATTTTCGCCTTCTCCCCATGTTTGGCAAGCACCGCTTCCAGCGCCCCCTTTAAAGTCGCAGGAATAAAATACGCCCTCCTCACCATCTCATCAGGCAGCGAAGACACAAGATATAGGTCTATTCTCTTAGAAAGCGCCGCAATAAGCGCAGCCTTGTGCCCGCCCATCACGAACCCGGATTTGAATCTCTCAATCACTTCGTTGCGGTCGTATTCCAGCCATTCCTCAAACACCTTGTTCCCGTACCCTTCCCTGCACTCAGCGACAAGGATAATCGAACCCCCGTCTTTCACTGCATTTTTGACATGCGGAAGCGCCTTATGGGACTGGAATATATCGATGTCTTTAGGCCAGCCGCCGGGAGAAACTATTGCAATATCCGAAGGCTCAACCTCGATCCTGGAAAGCTTATCAAGAAATGCGACGCCTTTCCTGTGCGCTTCTATGTAATCACCTGCAACTGCAAAGATAATCTCTTTCCTGTCGTTCAGTACGACATTCAGGATAAAATCGATACCCAGCATTCGCGCCGCCTCTTCAAGGTCATCCCTCACCGGACTGTCAAGCCGCCCTGCCGAAGAGTTCAGGTCAAGCATCAGCGCATGGTTCGCATCGATGCTCCTCTTTGAAGAAACAGCAGGAAGTATGGACTTGGCGCCGCCTGAGTAACCTGCGTAATAATGGAACTCGATAGCCCCAGTGCATATTACGATATCGGCATCTGCAACATGCTTGAATATCTCAACTGGCGTGCCTCTTTTTGTAGTCCCGAGATTAACGCAATCGTTAACATTATGTTCTATTGCATTTACTTTGCCGTATAATTCCCCCAAGATTGCTTTTTTCTCATCCTCTGTCTGTTTCCTGTGGATCCCGAGCCCGAAAACAATAGTTACATCTTCGATTCCCCCGGCTTTCAATTCTGAAATCAGGGGAGGCAGGAGCTTGCGGGTGGGAGTGGGGCGGGTCGTATCGCTGACGATTATTACGGCTTTCCTGCCTTCCCGTGCAATCTCAACGAGGCGCCTGCTGTGTATGGGTGTTTTTAGCGCGCGTTTTATCTCTTTTGTTTCATCCCTGGCAGATTCGGAATTACCTGGTTTTATGAGTTTGACGTTGTACTTTGATGGTATGTCGATTGAAACTTTTGTTTTCCCGAAAGGCAGATAGTATAACACATCTTTCTTCAATCACAAAAATAACTTAATTGTTTGTATAACGGCTTTGTGTAAGTGGTCTCTCCTGTGTAAAAAGTAAGACGTCTGTGTAAAATGTCGAATGTTTTGGCTACTTAATACGAAGAAATCCAATTAGCCATTTTACTTAAAAAGCTATCTCTTTTTTAGCTATGACCTGATTTTGCAAAAATTCTATCAACAGATTTAAATACTTTGTTAAGACTGCCTTTCATGGCAGAAACTTCAAAAGTTTTTAAAGGAGTCTCCATCACGGACTCCCTTAAAAACTATTTAGCTATAAGAAATGTCTCGCTATGCCAATTTTTATATTTCCTAAACATAGCGGACA
>JAPZAO010000125.1 GCA_027460615.1 Candidatus Methanoperedens sp. | reverse complement strand
TATGCTCATCGATTTTCAATAAATTTTCAACATCAGTTGACTTCGTTAAGAAAAGCACTTTATGTTTTTTTTGAGCTTCAAATAGAGGGATAATGAATTTTGAAAATGGGTCATGTGAGTTCTCAGACAATAAAGAATCACTTAGTTCGCCTGTATTCAATACTTCAGGAAGAGAGCCGTTATTCAAAAAGGTGCTGACATGTTCTTTCACTTTAAAGCGGTCTTTTTGTCTTGGCTGTTTTCCAGTAAATCTGAATGTCCCCTGCAAAAAACACCATGCACAGTCGTAAGCACATCCATTAGCCCATTTTAATTCCAAAAAATGAGGGCAGATAACATCCGTCTTTTTTTCTGGTAGTGGGGTTTTTTCAAATCTGCAAATTATCGAGCCATCCCCAACTCTCTGGACAAGACCCTTTCTAGAACCGTCAAGCATTTGGTATACTTGTTTTTTTATCTGCATCTCCTGTTCCATTGATTTAAATCCTCATAAATATATCTTATTAATTATCTTGACACATTTTATACAAAAATAGATAGAACAACTGTATATACAAGGCTTTGGAGAGCGAGGTGAAAGTATTCGCTTTTAATTATCGTATCTGCGTTTATTCGCGTTCATCGTGCCGAAACCCTGCGGGTTCTCGACTCCGCGCCCACGTATTGCGAAGCAATACGTGTACACGCCCTCTAGAGGCGTGACTCTGGGCGTTCATCTGCGGTTAAAAACCCGTCACTTCCCCTTCTCAAGCTTCCTCACCGCAAAATCCGCCGCCTTATTCAGCACATCATAATTTTCTGCAACCATCGGGCAGTAAGCCATTTCGGTCTTGCTGAGAGAATAAACATCCATACCTGCTTTAACCGCAAGCGAGAGCACGTTTATTCGTGCTCCTGCCCCTTCCTCTCCCACCACCTGTCCTCCCAGCACCCTGCCTGTTTTCGCATCCGCTATTATCTTGACGGTGATATCCCTGGAGCCAGGATAATACTCAGGCTTGGTCTTCCCGTGCGCCTTGCCTGATATTACTTTAAATCCGGCGGATTCGGCGAAGAACTCATTAAAACCGGTCGCTCCGACCTCAAGGCTTCCGATAAGAGCAACATATGTCCCAAGCGCCCCCTCATATATATCGTACCCGCCTGCCGCATTCGTGCCAGCCACCATCCCCTGCCTGTAAGCAGCCGAGGAAAGCTGCATCATGGTCGGCCTGTGGTTTATCAGGCTCACAGTCTCGATGCAATCGCCAACCGCATAAATATCCTTAATATTGGTCTCCATATTTGCGTTTGTCCTGATGCCCCATCTCCCTATCTCGATACCTGCGTTCTTCGCCAGCTCAAAGTTCGCCCTGACGCCGGAGGCAAGAATCACCATATCTGCAACAACAACCTCATCCCCTACAGAGACCGACTCAACGGGCGCACCGTTCATACTGCTCACGCTTTTATTCATCAGCAATTTTATCCCGCGCTCTCCAAGTGAATCTTCAACCATTTTTGCCATATCACGGTCAAGGGCGCGGGGAAGCGCATATGAAAGCATCTCTATCACTGTCACATCAAGCCCTTTTGCCCGCAAAGCCACAGCGATTTCAAGACCGATCGGGCCCGCGCCGACCACCGCAGCCCTCCTTGCTTTTCCGCAATGTTCTATGATTTTACGCGCGCTCTCAATGTCATGCAGCACAAAGACCCCTTTATCAAGAGCTTCCTTTGCCCCTTTTATCGGAGGAATAAAGGGCTCCGCCCCTGGTGCGAAGATGAGAGAATCGTAGGGTACTGAAATGTTCTCCCCGGTTTTGTGGTTCTTCACAGCCACGATTTTCTCAACCGGATTTATTGCCATTGCTTCGTGCCCGAGCAGCTTTGTAATCTTTTTATCTTCAGGCAGGGAGAACCTGAGTTTATCAAGACCGACTATACCCTCTATCGCGAAAGGCATTCCACACGGGGAAAACATCTCATAAGGTCTTTTTTCTATAATTGTTATTGATGCTTCAGGGTCGGTCCTGCGTATTGCCAGGGAAGCTGCAAAACCCCCGCTTCCAAGACCTATTATTACGATTTTTGACATGGTTAATCAGGTTTATTAATTGCTATCTAGTTATAACTTTTTGACACCGTAATTTAGTTAGGTTAGTATTTATATATATCAAAATCTAAATAGTCTTATCAATACGATAACCATGAGTGATTATTCCATAGGCATCAAAGAACTGGACGGCGCCATCGGCGGCATAAAAAAAGGCTCGAATATCATGTTAATCGGGCCTCCCATGAGTGGAAAGGAGTCTATCCTGAAACTCATCGCTTACCACGGCGCCGTAAATAATGAAAATGCAATTATTACGGTTACCACGCGTGAATCCGCGACTAATATCCTGGAATGGTACAAAGAGAACAAGTTGAATCTTCCGTTATCAAAAATAGCCATAGTGGATTGCGTCACAAAAACACTCGGCGGTGCCGCTCTGGAAAATGAGAACATTAAAATTGCAAGCAGCCCGGTCGACCTGACTGGAATAGGGGTTAAAATCAGCCAGTTTTTTGAGGATTTCTTCATGAAAAAGAATATGCGGAAAATCCAGCTTCATATCAATTCCCTATCTACAATATTGATGTACTCAAATATCCAGACGGTTTTCAGGTTCCTTCATGTATTTACAGGACGAATCAAAGCTGCCGGAGCCCTTGGGATATACGTAATTGAAAGCGGCATGCATGATGAACAGGCTATCGCAACCTTAAAACAGCTTTTCGATGGCATGATAGAAATTAAAATTGAAAATGATAAGAATTTTTTAAGGGTGACCGGTCTTTCTTCAAAGCCTACGCCATGGTTTGAATACGAGCTTGAGGGAGTATGTTTAAAGATAACGGGGGGAAAATAATGGTAGAGACAGGTATTCCCAGGCTTGATGAAATCCTTGGCGGCGGTATACCGAAGGGCAAAAGTCTTGTTTATTATAGCCAGCCAGGTGTGGAAGGCGAGGTTTTCGGGATGCAGACTGTTTATAATACCCTGAAATCCGGAGGGAACTGCGTTTTTGTGGTTTCAAGCACAATTCCTGACATCATGAAAGGACTTTTCAAGGAATATGGCTGGGACATTGAAGAGTACAAAGACAGGTTATGCCTGGTAGATGCGTATAATCCGCTGATTGGCGCTCCTTCAGAAGAAAAATACATAGTCGCCAATCCTGATAGAATCGAGAGTTTCAATAAAATAATCACAGGCTTGATAAAAGAATTGCCTCCAAGCACCATAGTTTTCGGGTCACTGTCAACAATCATGGATTTATGCGGCGAGAAGGAAACTATAGAAGCTGTGAGGAACTGGAATAAAATGGCGATGGTCTATGACCATGTTATCGTTTATAATTTTACGGTATGGCCATATTCAAATGAGATATTGGATTTAATAAAAAAAGATTTATTCAATGCCGTTATTTCAATCGGGAGCATAGCCGAGCGGGTCATTTTTGGCCAGTATTTCGGGATACTCAAATCAGACTGGGCAAAAGAAACCAAAACATCCATGCTTTTCAGGGTATTACGACCCGGAGGAGTGAAATTATTCATACCGAAGATTCTCGTAACCGGGCCTTTTGATGCCGGAAAGTCGACGTTCGTGCATGCGCTTTCAACGCGGGCGATATCTGTTGACAGGCTCGGGACAACAATTGCTCTTGACCATGGCCACATCGATTATAAAGGTTTTAGCGCAGATATTTTCGGGACTCCGGGTCAGGAGCGGTTTGACCCGATAATCAAATTATTGAGTGGTGAATCGATGGGTGTCTTCCTCGTAGTGGATTCTACAAACCCTGCAGATTTTGCCCGTGCAAAACACATGCTTGATATTACAAGATCCTACGGGCTGCCATATGTTGTTGTAGCAAACAAACAGGATATGCCGGGCGCGCTCACTCCCGAAGAGATAAGGGAGCAATTTAACCTGCCCGATGATGTTCCTGTTATTCCCGCTGTTGCGAAGGATAAGGTGGGTGTGTTTGAGGCATTTGAAGTGCTGATAAATAATATTACCGGGGGAAAATAATGGTTGACACCATTGATATGGTGGATAAATTACTTGCAGATTTAAAGAATATCGGGGGAGTGGAAGCCAGTATTGCTGCAAGCCGTGACGGGTTGCTTATACGCGGCAATATGCCGAAAGAAAAACTTTTGGCATCCCTTGCTGCCATGTCCGCCACCATGCTCGGGGCTGCCGAGACTGCGACTACACAGGTGGAAAAGGGGTTACCTGCCCGGGTTATTGTGGAATCTGATTATGGGAGATTGATAATTGTCGGCGCAGGACCCAAAGCGCTTTTGATTATTCTTGCAAATTTGAATTCTTCACTGGGTTTAATCCTGATCGAACTTGATAAATCAGCCAAAATGCTGAAAGAGTTATTAAAATGAACAAACAAAAAAATAAGGCAGAAGCGACGCTTCTTGAACCTACCCTCCATGTCGGCAAATCCGGTATAGAGCCCGCGGTCGCGGAACTCCGGACCCAGTTAAAAAACAGGGCTATGATAAAAGTGAAATTCCTCAAGACCGCTTTTATCGAAACAGGAAAAAAAGAATTGTCGGAAAAACTCGCAGAACTTACGGATTCGGAACTTATTGAAATCAGGGGTAATACAGCAGTTTTTCGCCGAAAAAGGTAAATACTATCCGACAAATAAGACCCTTGAAAGATTCCCGAATACCCCTGTTAATCCGGGGATATATGGGATTGCCTCTTCATTACGTATTAAGATAATTTTACGGAGGATCAACATTGACAACAGTATATGACGTGCCCGCAGAAATGCTCATAAATAATGTGGCACAGAAATTGAAAACCGATGAGAAAGCAAAGGCCCCCGAGTGGGCAAGTTATGCAAAGACCGGTGCTCATAAAGAGCTTTCGCCTGATAATGCCGACTGGTGGTTTGTGAGATGCGCTTCGATATTGAGACGCGTCTATATAGACGGGCCTGTCGGGATTTCACGCCTCAGGAGTTTCTATGGCGGGCGGCACAGGAATGGAGTAAGACCCATACACTTTTCAAAGGGAAGCGGCTCCATTGCAAGAGAAGCGCTGCAGCAGCTTGAGAAAGCCGGATTTGTTAAAGCCCAGAAAACCGGAAGGGTGATTTCACCGCATGGACAGTCGTTTTTGGATGATGCGGCAAACGAAGTAAAAATTGAACTCACCAAATCCAATCCAGCACTTGCTAAATATTAGATTGACGAGACACCAATAAGGCCCCGCATTTTAATGCGGGGACTGGGATTGATTAATATGGACGAAGATCTCGAAGAGATAAAAAGACGCAAGCTTGAGCAGTTGCAGCAGCAGCAATACAGTGCCCAGGCGCAGTCAGCCCAGCAGGAACAGGCCCGCGCCGAATATGAATCAAAGAAAGCTGCAATCATGCGCCAGATACTCACGCCTGAAGCAAAGGAGAGGTTAAATACCCTCAAGATGACAAAACCCGAGCTTGTGGCAAACGTTGAGGCGCAGTTGATTTCTCTGGCACAAAGCGGAAGGCTTACCACAAAGATAGATGATGCCAAGCTAAAGGCATTGCTGCTCCAGTTGCAGCCCAAGAAGCATGAGATGCAGATTAGAAGGATGTAAATAATTCCAATCCTATTCTTCTCTAAAAACTTTTGATTTCCAGTTCAAGACTACTGGGAAGATCTGCTATCTTGTATTTTCTGCCCTCGATCTTCGCATTCAATGCTTCCAAAAATTGATCAAAATATTTATCCCTGTTCTTGTTCACTTCTTTCAAAGATCCGATAAACTTGAGCAGTGTTTTCTTCTCCATAGTTTTCATACGAAATATCATTGTAAAACAAGTTCTCACGTAAATTTTGGGGTTAAATTCTGAAGTTTTCAATGCATCAAGATAATATTCATACTGATTTTCCCTTCTCATCTCGATGTCGCCGAGAAGGAGATAGAGTTTCACCAACAATTCCCGATAGTCATGGCGCAAGGCGTCGAAGGCAGATGTTTTTGCCATCATCTCGGCTTCAACGAGGACATTGGTCTCATAGAGTACCTTTGCATACTCAAGTAATGTCTTCTGAAGTTCATAGTGTGCCCCCAGTCGGCGCAGTATCTCGATGGCATTCATGAATGATTTCTTTGAAACTGCTAAATCTCTCTTCTTTGCCTGAACAACCCCGATCCCGCGAATTGCTGTTGCTTCCTGGAGTGGCATATTGAGGCTTTTTGCGAGTTTAAGAGCCAGATAATAGAATTTCTCTGACAGGGTAAGGTTATCTTCTATTTTGTGGCCGACAAATTGATCCAGGTGTGTGTCTCCGAGTTTTTCATAGATATCTATTTCTTCCGGCTTCAACCCGACCTGAACCGCTATACTTATCGCTTTCTGAAGGTTTGTAAAAGCATCACTGAATTGCTCTTCAAGCCGGAAAAGTTCACCAAGATTTGCAAGAACGTCAACAGTTAATATGGGCGCTAATTTTTCTGAGATTTCAAGGGCCTTCTTAAGATTCTTCTTTGCCTCATCCCAGTTCCCATTTTTTATTTGAAGTTCCCCTATATTTACAAGTGTAACTGAGATTCCCTGCTTATCCCCGAGTTCCTCAGAGATCTTCAGGCTTTTCTCGTAAAATTCGATTGCGCGTACCCATTCACCTTTATTGCTATACACATCCCCAAAGTTGCCAAGTGTAACTGAGATTCCCTGCTTATCCCCGAGTTCCTCAGAGATCTTCAGGCTTTTCTCGTAAAATTCGATTGCACGCTCCCATTCGCCTCTATTTTGATATACACATCCAAGGTTGTTAAGTGCATTTGAAATTCCCTGCTTATCCCCGAGTTCCTCAAAGATTTTCAGGCTTTTCTCGTAAAATTCGATTGCGCGTACCCATTCACCTTTATTGCTATACACATTCCCAAGGTTACCAAGTGTAGTTGAGATTCCCTGCTTACCCCCGAGTTCCTCAAAGATTTTCAGGCTTTTCTCGTAAAATTCGATGGCATGCTCCCATTCGCCTCTGTTTTGATATACATTTCCAAGGCCGATGAGTGCATTTGAAATTCCCTGCTTATCCCTGAGTTCCTCAGAGATTTTCAGGCTTTTCTCGTAAAATTCGATTGTGCGCTCCCATTCACATTTATTGCGATACACATTTCCAAGACCGATAAGTGTATTTGAGATACCTTGCTTATCCCCGAGTATCTCATAGATTTTTTTCGCCTTATCATAGCAATCTGAAGCACTATCCCATTCTCCTTTATTGAATAAATCAGTACCATTATCCAGCAGATCGTCAGCAGTCGCTTTTTCGGTCATTTTGTTCATCCCTCCACGACCATCTTTTTCTGATTCTCCCAATCCTCTAAGACAGGTTCTTTAGCTTTCAATTTTTCCAGATGGCGGTTAAGTATATCCACAAACCGGGAAACATTGGGAGGTATCGGACGAATGATACTTCCAATATCTGGCTGGATTTTGACGGCATTTTTCCCATCGAAGTAGCCGATAATTTTTATTCCCTTCCCCATCGCATAACCAAGTTCCCATGATGAAATATAATCCAGTTCCTTATGAGTATTCACCACATAAATGCTGCTGTCTTTAAGGTCTTCCAGGTCCTGCCTGGAAATTTCTAAATCCTTATGCTTTTTGATGCATTTAATATCAATTTCAGCACCCTGGATTAGCAGATTATTAAGGAAATCCTGGAAAGCCTTATTCTCAATGAGAATATCATCCTCACATGACAGAAAAACATGATAGTTCCTTCCCAATTTGCTCACCCCGGTATTTTTTTGAACTCCTTCACTTCTTCCTTACACCTCAATAATAAGACCTCTGCGTAATCTTTTACCTTAGTAAATTCCTTACTTTTAAACTTTTCTATCAAGTTTGTCCAGTGTTTCGTCTTGATAAATTCAAGGTTCTCGTCAATAGATTTTTTCATTGAGAGGAACATGTTCAGGTCATTAACTCTCTTGAGGTGGATAATACTCCCATTGGTATAAACAATTTCGTCAAGCGTCTTGGCGCAGGACGCAAAGAGAGCCCGGCATCTATCCTCGCCCAGAGCATTCGGGTCTTTTAAAATTTCGGTAATCCCACGACATGCCAGGTAAAGTGGATAGTAAAGGGTTGCTTTTCTCATATTCTTCCTGTCGACAAACCATATATATGCACCAGATGCAGCACCAAGAATGCCTATTACGCCTCCCACGATTCCGACTATGGTACTTAGGTTGATTGATTCTCTTGGATTCACCGCCAAATTCGTGATATTCAAATCCATATAGTTGATAAGCATACATCAATGAAATATAAATTTTATGCTAAATAAATTTTTAATTTTTATAAAGTTTAACTAAACAATCCTAACCCGAGTATCGAGTCAAACATCCTGAAGGTATCAAGTGTCTCCGCAGAACCTTTTTTATCTGGATTTATTCCTTGAAGTGCATCTGTAAACTCTTCAAGTACCTTTAACGCCTTCCCTGTGTTCAGGTTGTCATCCATCGCCCGCTCAAATCTTTTCCTGGCTTTCTTTACAATTTTTTTCGTGTCATCTGTGCCGTCTGCTTTTTTCATTGTTTCAATTATATCACAGGTATTTTCGATTTTTTTTGAAGCTTCCCGAAGCCCCTCGAATGTGAAATTCAACCTTCTCCTGTAACTTGCCGTGAGTAAAAGGTACTTTATCGCCATGGGTTCGTACCCCATACCGATAAGGTCGCGCAGGGTATAGAAATTACCCGCAGATTTTGACATCTTCCTGCCTTCTATCATAAGATGCCTGCAGTGAAGCCAGTATTTTGACGGGTTTTCACCGAACGCCCCGAAATTCTGGGCTATCACGTTCTCATGATGCGGGAAAATATTATCAACACCACCTATATGTATGTCAAAACGTGTTCCAAGATGCTTTGTGCTCATGGCTGAGCACTCGATATGCCAGCCGGGGCGGCCTTTTCCAAGCTCTGTTTCCCAGAATACCTCGCCGTCCGGCTTCTCGTATGATTTCCAGAGAGCAAAATCCGAAACGATGGAGGTATCTTCCCCCCATTCATCGCGTTTTATTTTCTTTTTCCCCATCCGAAGCTTAAGATGCGAGAGCTTCCCATAATCCCGGAACTTTGACACATCATAATAAATCGAGCCGTCTTTCCCGCGATAGGCAAAACCCCTACCAATCATTTTTTTTATTATTTCAATTATCTCAGGCACATGTTCTGTCGCCCTCGGGAAAACATCAGCATCAATGAGAGCCAGTGTTTTCATATCCTCAAAAAACACTTTTGAATAATATTCGGTCAATTCCCGAAGCGTCTTTCCTTCTTTTCTTGCAGTTTCGATGGCTTTATCCTCAATGTCGGTGATATTCATCACCCTTTTTACTTTATAACCCTTGAACCGCAGGTATCTCACGAGCACATCCTCGAATATAAAAGTCCTGAAATTCCCGATATGGGCATACTGGTAAACCGAAGGACCGCAGGTGTATATCCCCACCACTTCGCCCTCCGGCTCAAATTTTTCCTTCTCCCGTGTGAGCGTATTGAAAAGCTTTAGCATATCACATTCTCCTGAGATATCGGAAAACTTATTAAATGATTAAATCCATTCGAGTCTTCAGTAGCAGCTAGTAAAGGAATAAGTCCCATTTTGCAGTCTGTATATTTGATTGAACCAAATACATTAGAAGTAAGTAAATCCTCCAAGTCTTCTTCTTTTTGAGTTAGTTTACCCCTAAGCTGTGCTGCTAGCATAAAAATTATACATGAATTTACCTAATAATTAATGTATTCATTTCTTAACATTATTATGAACTTTGTTTCCATTTTAAACTTGTGCGCCTGATTTTTAAGTATTTCAGGAGGAGTTTGGGCTTTCCTTTGCCTATACGAGCATGAAATATCTATCGCCTTCAGTCACCCCAAACCCCGGTACGATGTCCATGGCCTGTATACAGCATTTTTAGGAATATACAGGATTATTCTCTGTTATACTCGCATGTGTTATGACCTGAAATATATTTTTCTACCACCTGATAAGCATTTTTAAAGCATTAAGAGAGACATTGTTATCCATCAGCACTATAGGTGAGGCCGCATTCCGGGCAGGAATATGTAAGGATATCCTTCCCTTTCTCGCTTTTTTTAACATCTGAGTTCATCCAGCTTCCGCAGGTGGGACATTTCTGGTCAAAAAGCGCTCTATTTTTCGTAATTTATCACCATAATTCCAACAGTAAAGCTATTTTGCATCTGCAACCTTAAGTTTATTGATGCCATAGCCATTATTCTTTCAATAAGAGCTTCACCACTGCTCCCATAGCTACCGCTTGCTCAACCCATGTCATATCTTTCATCACTAGCATTATCTTATCCCGCATCGGATAACTTTCAACCGAATTCTTGAGAAGCTCGCCGTATTTCTGGTACCTGCTTATCTCAATGGTATAAGGCGCTGGATCTTCTATTAATGTAGGATCATATCCTTTCTTATCGATAAGCTTCATGACCTTATTCCGTTCTCCCGCCGTTGCCATTTTGAACCTGTATCGGGACTTCTCATAGAAAGGCTCAAGTTCCCTGAATAATTCGGGGTCGTCAAAGAAATACTTGAAATAGTATACTCCGCCGAGCTTGAAGATGTTAATACGAGGGCGCTTTTCTGATATATCGAAGAGGGGCATACGTATAAATTAGTTGTTTTAAATCATGAGGTTAATCATCTTTTCCCTTGAATTCGGTGTAATAGAAATTTATTAATAGTTATGTAACAATACTCTCACTAAACAAGAGTATGATTACACGAAATATAAAATTAGGAGCAAATGAACTCAGGCTGCTGTTTACTTTAGAAGAAGAGAATAGATCCGTCTTTTCAATAAACGATGCAAAGCGAATTCTCAAAACATCCACCCCCTCTGTCTGGAATGTGATATACCGCTTAAAGAAAAAGGGAAGGATCGAAGAGATAGAAAAAGGAAAATATCTGCTTATCCCTGCGCGGGCAGGGTACGAGGGATCGTGGTCAGAAGTCCCATATCTGCTCGTTCCACATATCATAGATGTTTATTACATCGGTTTCTGGACTGCCCTCAACTACTGGGGCATGACTGAGCAGGTCCCTCGTGTGGTCTTTGTTGCGACAACACAGAGGAAAAGAGATCTGGATTATGGAGATACGCGATTCGAATTTGTCACATTGACGAAAAAGAAATTTTTCGGAGCTGTGGAAGAAAAAACGGCAAGGGGTACGTTCAATATATCTTCAAGGGAGAAGACCATCGTTGACTGCATACTGTATCCAAAATACTGCGGCGGGCTGGATGAAGCGATAAAAGGGATATGGAACGCCAGAGCTGACCTGGACTTTGGGAAGCTGCTTGAGTATTCAGAAAGACTGGGAGTGAGCGTTGTTATGAGGAGGATTTGTTATGCGCTGGAGTTACTCGGCTTGGCAGAAGGAATATGCCCTGAAAAGACTTTGAGCAGGTTAAAAGGGTATATGTGGCTTGACCCTCTTGGACCAAAAAAAGTTCTGGAATACTCTAAAAAATACGGGCTCATCATAAACCGGACAAAGGATGAACTGACGGGCTGGATGAGGTATTAAAATGGATGAAAATGAATTAAGAAGGCGGGCAAGAAAGACAGGCTTCGATGTGGTGACCCTGGAAAAGGATTACGCTCTGACCTGGCTACTCAGCGGCATTTACTGGGAGGACTCAAAGCTCAGGGATTTGCTGATCTTTAAAGGAGGGACAGCGATAAGGAAAATTTACTTTCCTGAATGGCGTCTTTCCGAGGATCTGGACTTTACTATCATACAGGAAGTTGACCCTCAAAATTTGAGACAAGGATTTGAGGAGTTTTTCTTATCTATTAACAAGAAAAGCAATATCGCTTATTCGTTCAGTGCTTTGTTCTGCAGCGCGCCGGTGACTTGAGCGTCCACCATGCGCATGTCGCGCGCCAGCAATCGCTCCATCCATTCGTCGCGATAGCTGTTCATCAGCGCGTTGAGGCCGCTGCGGCCCTTGGGTGTTTTCTCGATCAGCAGCGAATACGCGATCCAGACGCCGATGAACCAGACGAAGGCCAGCAGGTCCGGCAGGGTGAAGGCCGCCATGGTCGCAACTCCGAAGCGCCATCGTGCCCGTTCGCGCCGCGCGCTTCAACCGCCATCGGCTTGAGCGGCGGCGGCGGTTCCGCCATCGTCGGTATTTACTTGCGGATGATCTTATCCGAAAACCGGCCCGTAATTTTCGGGATTATGCGCTAGGAGCCCGCATGCCGCAGACCATCACTACCGGCTACAAAGCCCTCGTGGATGCCGCCAATCGTGAGGTGGAAACCCTGCCGACCGCGGAAGCGATCAAACTCGCTGGCCGCGCCGACGTGGTGCTGGTCGACATCCGCGACATTCGCGAATTGCAACGCGAGGGTAAAGTGCCGGGCGCTTTCCATTGCCCGCGCGGCATGCTGGAGTTCTGGATCGATCCGCACAGCAAGTATCACAAGCCGGTGTTCGCGCTGGACAAGCGCTTCGTGTTCTTCTGCGCCGGCGGCCTGCGCTCGGCGCTCGCCGCCCAGACCGCCCAGCGCATGGGACTCAAGCCCGTCGCCCATATCGATGGTGGCTTTAGCGCCTGGAAGAAACTGGGCGGCCCAGTCGAGACGCCGGAATTGATGCCGGGCGAACAAAAGAAAGAGTGAGCGGGCGACAAGGCGATGACGCTGAAATTGATCATCGGCAACAAGAACTATTCGTCCTGGTCGCTGCGGCCGTGGATCGCCATGAAAGTCGCGGGGCTTGCATTCGACGAACTGGTGATTCCGCTTTACGAGCCGGGCAGCCGCGAGCAGATCCTGAAATATTCGCCGGCCGGTAAGCTGCCGGTGCTGATCGATGACGATCAGCCGATATGGGAATCGCTCGCCATCCTCGAACACCTGGCCGAGATATTTCCTAAGGCCGGCATCTGGCCGGCAGACGCCCACGCCCGCAGCCACGCCCGCGTGGTGGCGACTGAAATGCACGGCGGCTTCCAGGCGCTGCGCAAGCATTGCCCGATTAACCTGTGGCTGCCGGTGAAAAGGCGTCCGCAGCCGGAAGAAGTCCACAATGATTTACGGCGGATCGATGCGATTTGGAGCGACTGCCGAGCGCGCTTCGGGCAAAGCGGGCCGTTCCTGTTCGGCACTTTTGGCGCCGCCGACGCGATGTATGCCCCGGTGGCTGCGCGCATCCGCACGTTCGATCTCGACGTCGGCCCGGTGTCCCGCGCCTATATTGGCTCGGTTTTGGCGCTGCCGGCTTTCGTTGAATGGCGCGCGGCCGCGCTCAAGGAGCCCTGGGTGATGCGGCACAACGAGCCGGACTGGCCGCTGGTGCGCGGGGTCTGATTATTGCGGCCGCGAAAATAACGGCCGCCGGCGTCCCAAATTTCGTCAAGATTGTGCGTAACACCGGCTGCGTCAGATGCACGGCGTTTGCGCCGTGTTTCCATTTTGGGGGCGGCGTTGCGACGGGACCTCTTGTGGGGAGGCCCCGCAGGGAGTCGCTCGCCATGCCGAAACGTTTGTTCGCGCTCATTATTTCATTGCTCGCGCTTGCCGCGCCTGCTTTCGCCGCCGACGCCAATCACGACATCAAGGGCCTGTATCTGCTGACCGACTATCCGGCGGTCACCGTGCAGCCCGGCACGACGTCGACCGTGAGCCTGAAATTGCGCAACTACGCGCTGGCGCCCGAGCGGCTCGCGCTGTCAGTGACCGGCGTCCCGCAGGGCTGGACCGCGACCTTGCTCGGCGGCGGTCAGCCGATCGCAGCGGCTATGCCGGCGACCGACGACAGCGTGTCGCTCGATCTTCGGCTCGACGTGCCGAAGGACGCCAAGATCGGCACCCATACGCTGACGGTCGCCGCCGACGGCCACCCGGACCTGCGCCGCCTCCTCCTCTACGAGGAGTTCGAGGGTCACCCCCTGCGCAAGGACTACCCGATCAACCGCCGCCAGCCCCTCATCGGGCCGAAAGTCTAGCCCATGGCCGACGCGCGCGAGCTGTTCCT
>JAPZAO010000124.1 GCA_027460615.1 Candidatus Methanoperedens sp. | reverse complement strand
GATTTTTCTGCATCGATAATTGCAGACCATGTGCTGCGGCAATGTAAAGACAAGAAAAAGATAATTGCTGTGACGATTGCATTCTCAAACATCATTGAACACGTTGCTGGTACCCTTGGCGCCGAGGTTATTTACACGCCGGTCGGTGAGCCGTATCTTGCGCAGGCAAAACTCTTATGCGGGGCGCAGGTTGGGCTTGAGGAACACGGCTCGGTCCTGCTTGAGTGGAGCCGCGAGGGGCCGATGCTTGCCGGGGTAATGGCAGGTATACTTTCAAAGGAAGGGATGACGCTTTCTGAGCTTGTGGCAACGTATCCGAAATATTACCAGATAAAAGATGCGAAAACGCTTCCTGCAGGTACGGACACAGAGGCGATCCTGGACAGGCTGAAGCAGGAGATTCCCCAGGATTTCGAACGGTTGTCGGATATGGATGGCGTGCGCGTGGATTACACTGACGGCTGGTTCCTTGTGAGGGCGAGCGGGACTGAGCCTAAGGTAAGGGTATTTTCAGAGGGGAAGACCGAGGCAAGGGCGCAGCGGTTGAATAAGGTTGCGATGGAGGGGCTGGAGAGGGCGATGATATGGAAATAGTAGGTGACGTAGTATGTAACGGTAAAAAAATTGGAGTACTTGTTAAAGAAGAAGATGGAATTTTTGTAGTTCGATTATCCTCTGATATGTTCCAAAAACATTATTCTGTTCCTTTAAATAAAGAAAGTATTCAAGTAATATAAGAAGAAAAGGCAAGAAATTTTCAGATTAACTCTAATTTGAAGTTTCATCAATATTCCGTAATTTTCACAGCCTTCACGTCATTCTCCCACACATACGCCCTCATCCCGTCAGCGCCTGCGATAAGCCACACTGAAGTATCGTTCTGCATAGTTTCCCTGTCCCACAGCGATGGCACAGCAGAAGAAACCGGATGAGTATGATATACACCAACAATCTCCATGCCATCCTTTTCGGCTTCATTCCATGCGTTGTAATGCTCTTTCGGGTCAAGCTCAAAACTTGTCCTCGTGCGCTTCGTATTTGTCACAGGCAGGGCTTTTTCCACGAGCGCGGTGCTACCGTTGATGATTCCCACCAGCACGCCGCAGGCCTCGTAGGGCTTGTTGGCTTCAAGCTCTGCCTTTATAAGCTCAATATCACGGTGAGAGATTTTGATTTCGTTAATCATTTCAAAGGTCGATATGCGGGTTCAGATCGCATCCCGTGCAGGGGAGGCACATAGTCTTCGCTACGCTTGCATCAAGCCCGTATTTATCAAGTATCCTCCGTGACATTTTCGCAAGTTTCAGGAGCCTTTCCGCAGTCGGGCGCTCAGCTTCAAGTTCTCCAAACCGCAGGGGATGCACGCCGACTGCTCTTATTATAGGGATAACGCCCATTCTGGCAAGTTCCTCGTAGTATTTCTCAACCGTTTCGTCTGTCTCGCCAAGCCCGACTATGAAATTCGTGAATACGTGGTTTTTCCCGAATATCCTGACTGCATCCTTCAGGCAATCAAGCGTGAAATCAAGAGGCGGCTTTTTACAATATTTGTCGTAAATCTCCCTGTCCATTGTCTCCACATTGTATTTTATCTCACTCGCGCCCGCCTCTTTCAAAAGGCGCGATGAATCTCTTGTGGGATATACCGAGACGCCTATTGTTACATTATATTTCCGCAGCGCCTTGACAAGTTCCACCGCCCTTTCAACTTCTTTTTCAGGAGACACTTCCACACCTGAAGTTATCGAGATTCCCTTCATCTTCCCGAGATTGTACGCTTCTTCAACAAGCGCCAGCAGTTCTTCTGTCGATTTGACCTTGCCCTTAAGCTTTGGCACAGGACAGAACTTGCAGTCATAAATGCAGCGCTCGCTCATGGTGATATATGCCTGTTCAGGACAATGGATGAGTTCTTCTTCGATGGTTCCCCTGACAAGCTCTTTCCCGCCTTTTAATATTACTATATCCCCATCGTCCTTTACGGCGCGCAGTGGCGAGCCGCTATCCACAACAAGCCTTACCCTGTGCTTTCCAGACCTGAAGAAAAAAGCCTTGCCGCCAGCGCCGGGACCTGCTGTGGGAATTGTGAGCCTGCCAAGGAGTGAGGGGTCGATATCGATTGCGCCGATTGAGATAAGCTCTGCTTTTATCGCGGCGTTCATAAAGCGACACCTCGCTTTATGCGGTATGGGGGTATGCTTTGCATACCCCTTCTTTTGATAAAACTTTGATAAAGTTTTTTCATACACTTTCACCATGCTTTCATTACATTTAATATTTAGGCAGACAACCTCTATTCATGCGCACCGGTACTGTAAGCCTGCCCCTCCACGGCGGAAAAGCCCCTGCATGGCTCTTTAAGAGAATGGTGAAGCTGGCGGGAGGAATAACCGAGGCACTCATTTATGAGTACGGACGTGATGAGTTTTTAAAGCGAATATCCGACCCTTACTGGTTCCAGGCGTTCTCATGCGTGCTCGGGTTTGACTGGCACTCATCCGGCACAACCACAACAACCTGCGGCGCGCTCAAGATGGCGCTGTCGCCTGAAGAGCACGGCATAACAGTCGCAGGCGGAAAAGGCGCAGTATCGCGAAAAGCCCCGGATGAGATTGAAAAGAATGGCGAGATTTTCTCACTTTCCACTGATAAGATAGAGAGATTAAAATATTCAAGCAGGATGGCTGCAAAGGTGGACAATTCCTGCATCCAGGACGGCTACCAGTTATATCACCACTGCTTTTTCTTCACAGAAAAGGGCGACTGGGCTGTGGTGCAGCAGGGCATGAATACTGATTATGCGCGCCGCTATCACTGGCTTTCAGATTCCATGAGTGGCTTTATTGAGCCCAAAAATGGCATCTGCTGCGACAGGAAGGAAACGAATGTCATGGATATGACCGCAGGCGAAAGTGAATCCTGCCGCAGGATAAGCCTTGACCTTATTAAGGACAATCCGGAACACCTCAGGAAATACCTGAAACCTTCGAAACAGCGGATGCTGGCTGATTTTGAAACCGGGTTCGGGCTCCCTCCCCGTCACCCGGTACTGGATATCGATATAAGTAAGCGGGGAATGGAGGTGTTGAAAAGAGCATACGAGTTGCAACCGAAAAACTATGAGGAACTGGTATCGCTTGGAGGCATGGGGCCGAAAAAGATACGCGCGCTTGCTCTCATCTCGGATCTGGTGTACGGGAGCGCACCGAGCTGGCAGGACCCTGTGAAGTATAGTTTCACGCATGGTGGAAAGGATGGTTTTCCGTATCCAGTGGACAGGGAAGTATATGATAATTCAATCCGGGTATTGCAGGAATCACTGGACTGCGCCAGGATTGATAAAAAAGAGAGATACGATGCGATAAAAAGGCTGGGGGAGTTCGTTACTGTATCGGATTTAGAGTGAATGTAAGGACGGGTCTTATTATCTGATAAATTGATTTTCCAAAACCTGACGTCTTTGCGGTGCGCGATTTTTTCACCGCAAAGAGTTCAAAAACCTTTATCCGGTTTTGGATTTCGTACCCATTATCAGGATTATCCCCAAGGCAAAGAGTAAAATGCCTGCCCATGCAAAATTAACCGCCGGGATAATTTTCAACGTAAGGGGGATATAACCGCCGCTCTCGCCCTGGAAAATAACATATACATCCGTACCCGTAATGCTCCTGTCAACCATAGGGAACGTCCCGCTCCCGCCATTTCCCGAAAGGTATTCGGCTACACCGCTGCCAATCATCCGCTGGTTCTGGTAAACTTCAAGTTTAACATTCTGGACATTATACCTGTTCGATGTATCAAGACTATCCCCGCTGACTGCACTTAGAACAGGCTGCTCAAAACCGGTCATGATATTACCTGTCACGGTCAGCCCGGAGCCGATGGTTTCTGTGATATTTCCTGAAAATACGGCCCACATGCTTCCTGAATTATCGGTCAGTTCCACAAGTGTGCCGTGCCCCTCCAGTGAACTTATATTTGTTATTTCCCCGCTTATTTTTACACTTGTCCCTTCATAAGCCGACGGGTTGCTCAGGATATCTGCAATTGGAGTCCCGGGGGAGGGCTGGGTGTTTCCCGTCAGGCTGCTCGTTGAAAGGTCAATAAACTTCACACCATAGCCATTGCCGACGTCGACCACTTCTCCTTTTGAAGTAAGCGGAATATTAATATTGTCCATCGAGGATGTGAAACTGGAACTGATAATCGCGCCAAAAATTATGAATACCACTCCAAAGTGCACTGCTGCTATGCCGATTCCTTTTATCCTGGGGCGGAGGCTGGTGATGAGCAGGTATTCCCGAAGCCGGTTTGCTATTGCCCATGAAGCATAAAGAAGCGACGGGAAGATGGAAATGAGCGAGATGGAACCTATCAGTTTATAGAGGGTGGGTTCACGTACATAGAACGGGCTTGTGTGGTCAAGAACATAGAAATTCCCTGTTCGGAGAAACATTGCTATGACTGAGAGCGCGGCAACCGCAGCAAGGTTTTGTATGTGGGTTTTTTTATCGGATTCCTTATAGCTCAAACAGAACCCGAGCGCCAGCAGTAATATGATGGTGAAAGGATAGCTCCATATATTAAAAAAGTTCTTGGTGTCGGAGGCAACATTCACTTTAAGCCCCTGTGTCAATTGGATGAACACCGGGAAAGTGATACCCCAGAAAGATATGAAAGCCAGGATAACGAATAAGAGCAGGGTTATATAGAAGACATTTGTTTTGTTCCAGAGCCCTTTATCTTCTTCAACCGTTTCAGTCTCTTCAAAGTACCGCCGCAGGCCAAGAACTAGGGATACCACTGTGGCTATCACGATAGAAATGATCAGTAATGTGCCTGTGGACGTCTCCCCGAAGGCATGGACTGAATTGAAAATCCCGCTTCGGACAACGATGGCGGCGTACAGGATCAGAATGAACGAAACCGCAGCAAGCATCGGTGCTGCTATCGAGAAAGTTGTTTTATTTTTCCTGTGAAGAGATGTTGCATGGAGATAGCCCGTGAGTGTAAGCCAGGGAATGAATGATGCAGTCTCGACAGGATCCCATGCCCAGAAACCGCCCCAGCCCAATACAAGGTATGCCCAGACGCCGCCCACGGCTATGCCCATACCAAGGAATAACCAGGTAAATCGCGCCCACTGCCTGCCCAGTTCTTCCCAGCCTTCATCTTTTGTAAGCAGGTACACTATGGCAGTAGCAAAAGGTATGGTCATGGCTGCATAACCGATGAAAATAAGAGGCGGATGGACGGTCATCCAGAAGTTCACAAGCAGCACGTTAAGACCGCTGCCGTCCGGGGGTACAAAACCCGCGGGCACACCTGATAAATCATAAATGGACTTAAATGGGGTCTGGATAAGCGTAAGCACTAAAAAATATATCCCGGCAGCTACAGTTATTATCTGTGTCCTTCTTGCCAGGGCTGTTGCATGCTTTGTTGTTTGTGCAAGCCATGCCGCGGAGATGAATATCACCCATACCCACAGCAGGTATGTGCCCGGCTGACCCGCCCATGTCCCGGCTATTTTATAAATCAGCGGGAGGTCGCGGCTTGAGTACTGCCAGACGTATTCGTAGGTAAAGTCGCTCACCACGAAATAATAGGTAATAAGGAGATAAGCGAAAGTCAAAAGCCCTGCAGTCAGGAATATCAAGGGCGAAACGAACCTGTTCAGGATATCGATATTTTTTTCTTTGAATATCAGCCCGATAAGCGCAACAACGCTTACGAGAATGCTTAAATAAAGTATTGAATCACCAAAAGTTATCATTTTATTTGCTCCTGACCGTATCTCTTACCTGTGTCACTATGGGCAGCAGGTAGTCTGGACCCACCGCTCCCGGGACCCTCTGGAGTATATTGCCGTTCGGGTCCATGAAAACCAGATAAGGCGGATAGCCGACACCGTACCTGCTTGCAGCATCCCTGTCAACATCAAGGTCCATTGCCACGAGAACATAATCATTCTCCAGTATTTGTTTCACCTGCGGATTACCGAGAGTATCGGTCTGGAATTTTGCGCAGTACTGGCACCATATTGCCCAAAAATACACCATGACCGGTTTTTTTTCCTGCTGTGCTATCTGGAATCCTTTTTCAAGACCGAAATCCGAGCGATAGAATTTGATACCGCCGAGATATGTATTATTTTTATCTGACAGCGTGAATTTTGAAAGAGCGATATTGTAAGAGCCGTAAGCGAAAGAGATTATCAATATTAATACAAGTATTGTCAGAAGTTTCTTGGTTTTCATATTTGGTTCCTGATTGACTGGAATTGGATATAAGCTATGTGGTTTTAATCGGTGTTTTTTGCTTATTTTTGTTTTAATTCATTTTCTTATGCAGACATATACTTTACGATATGTGTAGACAGTTATAAAATAAATTTATACTATTGGCAGCGTCAATATCCTTACTCCGATACCCAGATAAATAATCGCAACAATACCCAAAGCTATCATGCCCTGTTTCAACTCATGTTCGCTATTTGATACCTTTTTGCTGATAAGATACCCTGCCCATATTGTAAATATAAAACCTGCACTTAATAATGCTATTTGCACATGGTCAATGGCATCAAAATCTACTGCGAATTCCCATACTTTACCGAAGAGTTGCCCTATGACGCCGACAATGAAAAACAGCCCTTTTAATAAACGGAATGTGTTTTCAGCCAGGTAAACGGATAAACTTAGAGGGAGGAATGCGTAGGACAGCTCGATAAATTTTTGTTTTGTATTCTTTCCTGAAAAGGACATTTTTGCAGAGAGATACATCAAGCCTGCCGCACCCAGCGTTATAGCCGCAAATATTATGATTGCCCACATATTTCTCCAGTAAAGGTCAAGGAAAGTGATTGAATTGATAGGAAGTGTGGATTTAACAAAATTGATAATCATATTCCTGAATTGCAGCCGTTCCATTCCCAGGACAAAGAGGAAGATAACGATAATACCATGAACAAGGTATGCCTCGTCAAGATGCGTTTTTTTCATATTAACGACATCGGCGCCGGGAAGCCTCGGGCTTATGCGGATATTGTCTT
The DNA here is from genome assembly GCA_027460615.1 of Candidatus Methanoperedens sp. GTDB lineage: Archaea > Halobacteriota > Methanosarcinia > Methanosarcinales > Methanoperedenaceae > Methanoperedens. The sequence goes on along the minus strand of JAPZAO010000124.1, from coordinate 17,947 downwards.
TTGAACATGATTTGACGCATTCCATGCACATGATGCACTGGTTATTACGTTCCATGGTCTGCGGGGATTCACCGACGGGGCAGGCTTTACCTGCAACGTTTCCGATGACGCATTCCTTGATACCGTGGTCCTGGCAGGTTTTTTTCGACTTGCAGCGAAGTTCTGTTGCAGAGAGCATGGAGAATAAACCGAGCACAAGCCCGATAGGACAGATATAACGGCAAAAACTTCGTTTTTCGTATATAAATCCCATCGCCACGGCAAGACCGGTGAAGAATAAAAGCAGGTATGCGGTGTTCGGCGGGTTCCTCGTGAACATGAAAAGATGCCGCTCAGTCGCGAAAATGAACAGGAAGAATATAACCGCTATCCAGAGATTGCGGTACTTTTCAGGATATTTCTTTTTTACACTATAGACAGACTGCGTCCAGTCGCCGACTGCGCCGATGGGACAGGCAAAACACCAGAGCCTTCCAAAAATGATGAGCGTGAAAACAAGCAGAGGGTGCCAGATATCCCATATCATGGTTGTTGCAAACGGTATCCCGCCGTGGAACCGCAGGTCGGGTTCGCTTGACAGCCCGAAATAAATAATTATCAAGAGCACTATGAAGAAAATCACATTGACTGCAGGCCTGAAGAACCTGTTTTTTACAAGATTCCTGAAAAAATAGACATCAAGCAAATCGGATTTTTCATTATTTTCGTTATTTTCGTTGTGGTTTTTATCCATATTTCCTCAAATTAACGGCGGAAAATATGGGAGCAATTTTACCTGGAGATATTTATCAATCCCGAAGAGCATCATCAATCCGAGAAGTATTAAAATCAGGCCTGAGAGCTTCTTAAAGAAATGTCCTCTTTTCACAAACCAGCTTACCCTGCCCGAAATACTCTTTCCCGAATATGCTATTGCGAGCATTGGCAGGCTGACGCCAAGTGAATACGCTATCAGCAGGAAAGTACCATGCAGGAGATTGCCTGTACTTGCGGTACTCTCAGCCACGTAAGCAAACACCGCGCCGAGGATCGGGCCCACGCACGGTATCCAGAGAATTCCAAGAGACATACCCAGGAAGAAACCTCCTGTTATTCCTTCCCTTGGCGCGATTGAAGAGATTTTCCCGAAAAATGTTACACGCGTACGTGCAAAGTTAACAACAGAGCTTGAAAAATTTACGAATGCATTGTTAATATCATCATCAAATAATACGGCACCCATTCCGATAATGAAAAATATCGAGAACCAGCGAAGGTATTCTGCAAAAAATGAAAAAGAAGTGAGCGCAGAAACAAGCAGTCCCATAAGCGTGAAGGTTAGGGACATGCCCGTGACTATTGCGACAGGGCGGAGCCGGTTGCCCACAGAACCAGAAAGCACTGCAGGCAGGATGGGAAGAACGCACGGCGTTATCACTGTCGCCATGCCTGCTATGAAAACCAGGAATACCGATGGTGCTGGCATTTATGTTATGGCTTCTGCGTCTATATTGTCGTTATCTGCCTGGATTGTTGTCAGAGCGCCTGTCTCCTTTATAATCAATATATTGCCTTTCATTTGGGGATTATACGTCTTAAAACCAGCGGGAATTGATTTATTGTCTGTTATATTGAACGCCCTGACAAGTTCAACCTTGCCTGAAACAGGGGTCATGCTCATATAATTAATATCAGAAAACTTGTGCGGTTCAGTTATTACAAGCGCATACGCAGCATTCTGGTAATCAATTGCATCAAGCAGCGGCCTGTATGTAGAATACGATGTGGTCATGCTCTTCGGGTCTTTTATCAATTTCAATACATTATCCACATTCTGGGTGTGCCCGTAAATAAGCGGTCTTGTATATATGATGTTTTCGTATCCTGGTTCAGCATGCGCCCGGAGCGTTGTATCTTTTGTGCTGTCATAACCCAGGTCATGCAACTCGATCCAGGAAGTAGCGCTGAAATCCGCGCTGTACATACCGATTATCTTTTTACCGTAGAACGAATCAGGCTGGACTGAACCGCTAACAAACTGGGCTTCCATTTCAGTCCCGGTGAGCATTTTGGTATTGATGAAATAAGCCCGATTAACCCCGGCAGGCGTGAGGTTCAATCCGTCTGCAAGTGATTTGAAATTGGAAGGCAGGCTGTATTTTGAAAGGTCAATTCCCGCAGGCGTTGGAGCAGCCGTGGGTACTCCAGCCGTTTTAGGCGAGAGTATGGGTATATAACCATCTCTTACAGGAAGCGTGTTTGTATTCTGGCCGGGGAATTTGGTGCCGTATTCCTGGTCTATAAGCGCCCGTGCTTCCGTTAGCGTCTTGCCCTGTGCAAGGTAATCCTGGACTTTTATAGCCTCTCCGACACATGTATCACAGAAAGAGGCATGTTCATCATAAGTCCAGTCATCGCGAATGAAACAGTCTCGCAGGAACCTGTGGCCCGAATGCCCGCCGCATCCGCAATAACACGGTATTTGTTCAAGCAAATCCAGATGTTCGGTGGCATACGTGTATGCTTTAAGCGTCAGGGGGTTTGTATATACGAAACTTGGGAATTTTATTTGATTACCAGATGTTTTCGTGGATGTTGAATTGCCACCGCCTGAAAGGAGAGCATACGCTACCCCGGCAATTAAGATTACAGCCACGACTCCAATGATCAATGTGGTATTTCCTTTATTTTTCTGGATTTTTTCATCCTTTGCTTTCACAGTTTTTCCTTTCTTTTCGGGCTTCATTTTTCATGCCTCTTTTTATAGTCCCCGTATTTAAATACGGGGTCTTATTTTCCGATATCATTTATTGTGTTAAGAAACGTTTCAGTATCCGTATAGCCGGGTATCCTTTTTATCTCGGTGCCGTTTGAATCAAGAAATATTTCAGCAGGAGTACCGCGTACCCTGAAATTCCTGGTTTCGTTCTTCTGGTTGTACACATCTATTGAAACCAATATGAAGTTTCCTTTTAATGTCTTGATAACACTCTCATTCGTAAAAGTCTCTTCTTCGAATTTCTTGCACCAGCCGCAGGATTCAGACCTTGCATAAACAAATACAGGCTTCCCCTGTTCTTTTGCAGCGCCCAGCGCTATCGATGGGTCGGTATAGAATTTCACTCCTTGAAGAGTTAATTTTTCTGAATCAGGCTTATTTGGCGAAGTACCGGTGTTAACCGCCCGGGAGTTCAAACAGCCTGAGATAAGCACAAGCAGGGCAAGTAATACGAATATCCATTTCTTCAAGTGAATCTAACTTTACAATGCATGTAAAGTAATATAAGGATTGTGGTTATGAACTGAAATTTTGACAAATTTAAAAAAATGAGGAACCGGATGGCTCCTAAGTTGAATTAACTTTTAAGTGAAGTCAGTATCAGTATCCTCCGGAACTGGTTGCCGTAGTCGTCGGAGTCTGGGTGACCATTGATGAGACATTCGTCGGTGCAGTTACGGTGATCGTCCGCTCATCAGACCAGTAGTTTGTGCCGCCGATAATTGCATGCGCCCTGTAATATATGACTCCTGTCTTGCCGATGGTTATGGTTGCACTGAAATCATTTGGTATTGTTCCGTTCTGGACCGGTGTCAGAGCTGGATAACTCTTAAGCGTCAGGGGCTCGGACTTCGAATCCGGACCATAATGAACTGCAGTATGCGGAATAGTTACCTGGGTTGGACTGTTGACCCGCCAGGTTACAACAAAACCCTGCCCTGCTACCGCTGTCGTCGGGGCTGTTAAAACCACAACGCTAGTGGCAGGCGTTGGTTCGGGAGTCGTCATAGGTGTTGCAGTCGGTGTTGTTACCGGTGTAACGACCGGCGTGGGAGTTCCAGTGGGTGGATTCACACAGCCCGATATTAATGAAGATATGATAGCAATAGCTGCTATCCAGATAACAATTTTACTCCTAATCATAATTAACCTCCAATGATTATTTATCAGGATGGTATTTATAACCATCTGTCATTAAGAACCGCTTTCCATTGCCTTAATATCATTCGCTGACAGGAACTATTCTGTCTTTTAGTTTAGTTTCCAGATCCAGGTTCATTGTTTCTATAACATTGCTGACAATCCCTTCGACTTCGTTTTTTAATTTTTCGTCATCTTTAAAGAAATCATTGTCCGTTTTTGCGTTATATTGCGCGCCATGAGTCCTGTACATAAAACCGAAAGGGGCAAGAACAAACCCCATTTGCTGGAAGTAAATAAAAATGTCCATCGCAGTTTTCATTCCTCCATCTTCATGGCCGTTGACCAGAATCCCGATAACTTTTCCTGTTGTCAAGCCCTCTTTTTTCAGCAAGTAAAGATTTTGAAGGCATGTCAGCCTGTCCAGGAAATCCTTTAACCGCGCCGACATATTATTCCAGTTTATTGGGGAAGCGATTATCACTGCCTTGGAATCAACTATCATTTCTTGAAGCGCAGGCGCATCATCAAGCTGGTTCCTGCACGGGTACGTGCATGCCGAATCCCTCATGCTGTAGCAGCACCAGCAGTGCTGGATATCCAGTTCATTCAGGTTAAACCGCCTGAAACTCACGCCTTTGCTTTTGAGGGTTTTTTCAGCCAAATCAGTTAAAACGCCGGTATTATGAGCCCGGTGGGAGCTTCCGTTAATCAATAACACATCAAATTTTTTCCCATCATATCCAAGCTTTTGCTTCTCCTTCAGTTCCGAATATTCTTTAGATGAACTGCTGCACTGGGGGCACTCTTCAGGGGGCTCATTTCCCTTATAAATGTAGCCGCATACGCTGCATTTCCAGGTTTTACTTTCTTCCTGGCTGGTCTTTTTCATTTCCGCGGATGCAATAGTAAACATATTTAAATCCCATTTTTTCATGAACCGGGCAGCCCGGGCACAAACATCCTTTTTCCAATTTAATGCATTTGCTTTTTCCTGGTGTTGAAAGGCAAAATGCTATTTCTTCCCCGCAGTCGATATACGTTGGGCAGAGCCTGCAAATGCATAATTTAATAGCTTCTTTTCTATCCATATTATACCTCCTCTTTAACCTCCAATAACCGCAATATATGATTTTATTGCGTTTGATGTATTTAGCTATTCGGGTGAAATAACAAAATTATCTTTTCCAGGATTCCTCTTCTTTGCGAGAAATACTGCGACAAAAACCGTCATTATGAGCAAAACCAGAATGGTCGGGATTACCATTGCCTGTGTCTTAATATCAAAAACTATATTTTTTCATCCTTCAACTAATTAAGAATGGCAAATTTTTAACCCGTTGAAATATAATCCAATATATATCCCCTGATTGATGTCCTATTAATAACATCCTCTTTGTTCCTGAACGGCTTTCCCCTGATTATTTCTGCAGCCTGTTGTTTTCCTATTCCAGGAAGCACCTGGAGCAATTTAACGGGCGCCGTGTTTATATCTACGGGCACCGGAATCCCTGTAATAGACCGATGGCCGTGGTCAGTTACAAGTATATCGAAAGATTTGTTTAATTCAAGCTTCAAAGGAATTCCGACAAGAAGAGGGTATGTGCCAAGCTGGCGGGCAAATGTTATTTTATCGTACACTTCAGTCCTCACGTCTTTCAAAATTGTCCCGGCAGGCACAACGCGCCGAAGCATGGGAAGGTCAATTTCATTTCGGATTTTTTCCTTGTAGCGAAGGAACATATCCTTGTTTTTCCTTACAAGCTCGTCATGGCCTGACATCGGGGTACCTGCAAACGTCATTACCTGCCTGATATTCACCCTGCGCACCATGAGGCCGCTATCCAGCACTTTTTTTAAGAATTCATAGTTTTGCTCAAATGTCTTTTTTGTCTCGCCCTTCAAGCCATGAACAAAGTTTATCCCGGGCAAAAGTTCAGGAAGACCGCTTGCTCCCCGCGCAGCCCCGACTTCGTTTAAGAGTTTTATGGCTTCAAAAACTTCATCAGGCGCGGCTTTCAGGTCATTCGCCCTTATTACGTCAGGGTCTGCGCTTTCCATGCCAAGCGCCGCCACGTCCCCGGATGTGTGATATCGTACAATGATTTTCGCAATCTCCCGCGATTCATCCGGATACCGCGCAAGCGTTACCGGATTGGCATTGTCCATGTGAAGCACCTTGAGTTCAGGCGCTGCATTCCTTATCCCGCTGTATAGTTCCTCCAATGCATCAGGATTCGGGATGCCGTCTTTTGCCCGGTACATGAATAAATCAGGCTGCCTGCCTATCCTGAAATAGCGCGCGCCGTGGGCATAGAGCGCCGCAGCTTCCTTAATCACATCTTTTATTTCACGGTAGTCCGGTTTCCCGTAGAAGGGTTCGGTGCAGAAAGAGCAGTGCGAGTGGCGCGGGCATCCGCGGTAGGTTTCAAGCTCGCACATCACATAAGGGTAATCTGGATGCTGGCGGATTATGAATGCGCCCTTTTCGCCCCATCTCCCTATTTCCGATGTCGTTCTCATCCTGTGTTCCACGGCGCCGGGGTCTTTTGGGTTGCCAGCCAGATCGTAAACAAATGCCTCTAGGTCCTTTTTTGCGAGCGTAAATCCCGGAACAGCCAGTTCTTTTGCAGACGAGCCGCCTTCCTCCCCGAAACCCAGCCTGATAGGTCCACCGATTACCTTTGTACCTTCAAGATGCGAGAGTTCCCTGAGCTCGCCCCGGGTTATCGGCGAGGCTCGAAGATATTTTCCTGGAACGGTCATCCCGGCGATAATTACGCTGAGGTCGAACCTGAAAACTTCCTTGCGCTGGCGCAACTGGTCTATGGTACGGTAGGTTATATCCTGCTCCTGTATCCCTCTTTCAACAAGAGCGCCGGCTATATACCTCGGATAGGGCGCCATGTACGGCGGTACGCCGAGGCATGCAGGTTCATCCACGTAACCATCAATGATTAGAACACGCATAGAGCAACCTGTATCAGAAACCTGTCATTGGAATTTATATTCTATACTGTGAAATTGGGGAAGGGGAGAAGTGGAGGGGCGGTCGCATAAGAAATCACTACCAGCCTTTTGAGAGATATGTTTCAATTACTCATGGAAACCAATAGCCTTAATCGCATCACTCACATGCCAAATATCATATTTAGCATCTTTTAGTTTTATCATATCGCACTGGCTTCGCGAACCGTAGTCTTCAAGATGATAAACCATATTGTAAAAATCTTTTAATGCTTTCTTTGCAGACGGTTCTCCTTTTGTCCTGCCAATTCCATTGTATAGTTCTATGATTGTTACTGTAGGTTGATAGAGTAAAAATGATGTGCCCACAAGGCTTAATAGCTCTTTGCAATCACGGCTGTATTTTTCGTTCTCCTTGACAGCAGAGATCAGAACGTTAGAATCAAGAGTAACCCTGTTGTTTTTAATATCCTCTTGCATGCTTTCGCTCTCGTCTAACCAGTTCAACAGAGTCTATTTTGATTTTATCCGGAATATCCTGTAGTTTTAAGAATTCAAGAGCTGCAGTGTGCATTCTCTTTTTCGATTTTATGCGAGAGACTTCCGAGTAGGAATACAGGCTGCGTTTTACCTTCAATATTTCTTTTTCAAGGTTTTCAACCCGATTCAGGACTTTTTGGATTTGCATGATTATTCTTTATTACTCGTTAATTCTTAAGTTTATCTTAGGTTAGAGGGGTACTTCATTGTGCGCTCCGAGAGAAAGAGATTTTTTGATATAATTTGTATATATTAAATCGCATTAATATATACGGCGCCAACAGGGAAACCGATGCAGCTTCTATGCAGATCGAAATTATAAACCGCAGATTTGTAAATTTATAGCATGGTTCGTTAGTTTCCGTAATTTCGATTTTTATATGTCATTTAAACATTTTTCAGACGGGATAACAGGATTGACAGGATAAATCCTGTTCATTCTGTCCAGATGTGGCTGTTTTTTGGGTTACGATTATTTAAGAACTTGACTATAGTAACACAAGTAACGTTACTAAATTATGCAACATCATAAAACTGAAATAGAACAAAGGCAAAATCAGTGTGTTCATCTCACGCGGCAAATAAAAAATCACTTTCACTCCGCTTTCAAAAGATATATATGGAGATGAGTGGTTTACAAAATAATCAATCGCATAAAAAACGGATGAATATGCAGAGATTAAATGCATTAAAAACAGGTGGCTGGTGGTAATAGTTTGAATAAAGGTATCGAAAACGCTGGTGTAAAGCCCGCCGATGGGGCACGGGAGGAGTATGAGTATGAGGGGGCGGGAGAGCGTGGGCTGGAGGGGGATGGGAAGTGATTGAGGCGATAAGAAACATCGGGGAATTCATTAATGCAAAGGAAGGAAAAGAAAAGCTATTGGAAAACCTTTGTATAAAATTGCCCCTTGAAAAACGCAACAATAAGGGAGAATATATTAAACAACGTATTGTGACATTGAATTTTGATGAAGCAAAAGGGAAAATCATTTGTGAGATCGAAGCAGTAAAAGAAGAATCTGGAAAGGAATACCTATGGTTAGGAAATAATCCTGGCAATAAACCACAGATTTTTCTTACATCAAAAAATATAGATTATCTGCTTGAAGACTCTATAGCTAACATTCAGGACAAGGTAGAAGGAAACCTCAAAGAAAGTCTAAAAAAAGTTCTAAACGAATTTTTCATCAGTGAGAATGGAAACTGTACAATCAAACCCGAGAAATTTATTTTTGTAGATGAGAAAAAAAAGTTTATTGAAGACAAGTTAGGAACGGTTAAAAACAGATTTGAAACTGCAAATACGAAAAAAGAAATCGACTCGATAATAAAAGATATTAAAAATATTTGCTCTGATATAGAAGAAAAGTTTGAAGTATCTCCCAAAAGCAGTTCAGAGGAGCTAAAAAATAAAATTTTATCAAAGCTCGATGAATTAGATAAAATAGATATTAAAGATCTCTTACTAAAGATATACAAAGATAAGCGGAAGAAATTTATTGAAGACTTACTTGACAGTAAATCTTTGACTACAGATAGCGTTTCAATTTATTCAGTAAAACTAAACAATGATTTGCTTATAAAGCGAGAAGAATACAGGGCAATGCTTTTTGATGAGAAAATAGATTGCCTTTTTGATATTAATAATAAAAATTATAAAAAAAATTTACTGAAAGCTGGTAGATGCTCTCTTTGCGATAAAACGAATATTCAAACTACAAGTAATACTACTAACTTAAATTTTAAATTTTATATGACCGATAAAATTGGTTTTTCATCCAATTTTGATGGTAAATTCACTAAGAATTTCAATATCTGCAAAGAATGCTATATGGATTTGATGACCGGGGAGCGATTTATCGAAAACAATATGAAAACATATATCGGGGGGTTAAACCTATACATCATCCCAACACTTCTTTTTAAAAATGCAAACTTAGATTTCGTGAAATTGTCTGGATATATTAAACACATAAATAATGTGGTCACAAATCTTAATTCTTTCTCCGACCTCGATAATCAATTAAATCAATTCAAAGAATTTAGAGATGAAAAAAATAATTTTATTATAAATTATTTATTTTATAGAAAAGGAAAGAGTGATTTTAAGATTTTAAGATTAATCAAAGATGTGCCACCGAGCAGATTGAACACAATAAACAACATGGAACTTGAAATAAACCAATTAGTAACGAAAAGTTATAATGATATTAAAACATTCAAAATTGACTTGAATGGTATTTATTACACCATTCCGATTAGTGCTAATGATGTTGCGTATTCAAAATTTTTAGAGATTTTAGACGCCATTTTTTCAGATAGAAAAATAGATTATTCGTTTTTAATCGACCAATTTGTTGAAATAATTAGAATAATTCATTTTGGACGAAATGGATATAATATTTCTCCCAAAATCAATTTAAAAAGCAGTTTAGAATTTAAAACAATTCAATTAAACTTTGCATTATTATTCTTCAATAAACTAAATCTATTAAGAGGGTTGAAAATGAACGAATCAAAAGGAAATATTGCAGTTCCAGAAGAAATTACAAAATTCTGGAATGATATAGGAACGTATGATGACCCAAGAAAAGCATTATTTTTGCTTGGGTATATTGTTGGAAATGTTGGAAACAGGCAATACCTATCGGGTCATAAAACCAAACCTATTTTGAACAAAATAAATTTTCAAGGTATGAACATCCAGACAATTATACATTTGACAAATGATATTTTTGAAAAACTTACACAATATAAAATATTAGGCTATAATGAGACCATATTCCATCAATATAAGCGATTGGTGGATACCTATTCCAGTAATTGGCCACTTAACAACCAGGAGAATGTGTTTTATATTTTATCTGGTTATAGTTTTTCAACTTATCAGGCAATTACCGCAGGTAAAATAGAACCACCAAAGGAAGAAGAAAGAATAGTAGAAGGAGGAATTGAAAATGAGTAATGAAAAAACTATTTCGAACAACCATGAGATATTGTTTGTCTATGATGCAAAGATGTGTAATCCGAATGGAGACCCAGACAATGAAAATAAACCGAGAATGGACGTAGATAGAGAAATAAATCTTGTTTCAGACTTACGATTAAAAAGATATATTCGAGATTATATTGAACAATATCTTAAAAAAACAATTTTCGTTTGTAACATCGATGGCCGCGTGGTTAATGCTACAGAAAGATTAAACATTCTTGCACAACAGAAAAAAGTAAGCAAATTAGAAGATTTATTAGATGATGATTTACTTTCTGAACTTGTCGATGTCCGCTTTTTTGGAGCAACAATGCCTATTAAAGGTGAAAAAAATAAACCGGGCTCTTCAAGAAAATTTATTGGGCCAGTACAATTCAATTGGGGCTACTCTTTAAATAAGGTTACGCTCGTTGACTCAAATGGAATAACTTCTCATTTTAGCTCTGAAAGTGAGAAAACACAAGGGGCAATGGGCAAGGATTACAGAGTTGATTACTCTCTTATTGCTTTTCATGGAATAATAAGTGCAAAAAGAGCAGAGAAAACCAATCTGACGGATGATGATATAGGTTTACTGGATAAAGCAATAGTAAACAGTATTCCTCTCATGGCTACTCGGACTAAGATCGGGCAATATCCCAGGTTGTATTTAAGAATAGAATATAACTCACCAGAATATTTACTTGGCGACCTAAGAAAATATGTAGCAATAGATTCCGATGCAAAATCCCCAGTTCGATTTGTGACAGATTATAATATGGATTTATCTGAATTGAAAAAAATTTTAGATTACAATAAAGGCAAAATTCAAAAAATAAATTGGTGGATACACAAAGATTTACAAATAAAAGATGTAAAAGATGGAAATTTAGGTTCTTTATTAACTGGATTAGAGGGAAAATTGGCCCAGATTATGGTAAGTTAAATGAAAAATCAAAGATCAGATAGAGGAGACTTCATTGACAAATATCTTAATATTTGACCTAAAAGGACCATTTGCACATTTTAGAAAATATTTCACTAATTCATCCTCTTTAAGTTATTCCTTTCCTCCAAGAACGGTAATAACGGGCCTTGTGGCTGGGCTTTTAGGTTATGAAAGAGACACTTATTATAAAAAGTTTGGTGACTCTGAATGTAAGGTGGCTGTTTCCATTAAAACCCCGATTAGAAAAATCATGCAGACAATGAATTATACTAATACCAAAAGTTACACAATGGATTCGATTTTATCAGGTAAAATGGAACATACTCCGATACCATTGGAAATTGTGCGCCCATTGAATAATTATGATATAGTATATAGAATTTATTTTCAGCATGAAAAAATTCACCAAGAATTTAAGGAGAGATTAGAACAACAAAAGTTTTTTTATCCCCCATATTTAGGAATTACTGAGTTTTTAGCGGAGATAGAGTTCATAGATGTGGGAGAATTATCCGATCCACAAAAAAATACTGATGCAATATTAAATTGCGTTTGTAGAAAAAATGCTATTAAAGATCGAGGTCTAAAGTTTGAAGATGATAATTCGCAATACCTCATTGAGAAAATGCCTGCTGACTTTTCTGAAAATAGGGATATAACGAGATTGGAGCAATATATTTTTGAAAAAAGTGGAAAAGACCTGAATGTATCTTTGAATGAGCCCTTCTACAAAGTAACCTATAAAAAAAATACCGACAATATAACATTTATGTAACATGAAAGAGTTTTTTTCGCACCTAAATCCAGATATTCGATTAAAAGACCATCTTCAGATAGTTGGAGAAAATGGAAAAAAAATATTACTTGATAAGCAACTTAATTTAGATAAAAATCTTTTATCAGATGTTGCATATCTCGTTGGAATATCACATGATTTTGGAAAATTTACACAATATTTCCAAGATTACCTTTATGGAAAAACATCGGAAAGCGGATTAACTCATCACGGTTTAATTTCTGCACTGTTCACGTTTGAGGTTTTATCAGAATTTGTTAAAATCAAAAGTGGTGAACATAATAAGATTCATAATTATCTGCCCCTTTTTGGTTATTTTATTGTAAAGCATCATCATGGTAATTTGAATGACATTAATAGTGATGTAGAATCAAAAAATTTAGATAAAGAATTCAATTTTATCAGAGAACAACTTTTGTCTATAAAGAAGTCGGAGAAAGAAATTGAAAAAATATATACCGTCCTTTTTCAAGGTTACGAATTGAATTTTCCACGTATTATATGCAATTTATATCGTTATGAATCCCCATTTGCGAGTTTTCCAGAATTAGATAAAATAATAAAACCATTAAGAAAATTGAACTACGATTTTACAGACAGCAACTCAAAAAAGGAGAATAGAGAGATAAGTTATTTTTTAATTACCTTATTACTCTATTCAATCTTAATTGATTCTGATAAAAAACACGCTGGACATATTAAAGAAATTGAACGAAAAGAAATAACTGATACTCTTGTAGAAACTCATTTAAACAAACCTGAATTTAAAGAAAAAAACAAGAGCAATATAAATGCTATTAGATATCAGATTCAAAAATCGGTAATAGAAAATATATCTAATCCTGAGAATATAGATCAAAAAATTTTTACGTTAACGGCGCCGACAGGAACAGGTAAAACATTAACTTCTTTAGCTGCGGGTTTGAAACTACGAAAAATCCTAAAAAACCATCTTAATCTAAAAAATGAGCCAAGGATTATCTATTCATTGCCTTTTACAAGTATCATAGATCAAAACTATACTGTGTTCGATGAAGTCTTAAGCCAAATTATCGATTTTAAGGATAACGAAAGTCAATATCTTTTAAAACATCATCATCTTTCAGAAATATTTTATAAAACAGAAAATATTGACAAAGAAAAGGATGTGGATGAAAGCCTTGCCTTAATTGAATCCTGGGAATCAGAAGTAATTGTTACAACTTTTATTCAACTATTTTACAGTTTGATTGGATATAAAAATAGAAGCTTAAAGAAGTATCATAATATAGTGAATTCAATAATTATTTTAGATGAAGCACAGAATATTCCGATCGAATATTGGAATTTAGTACGAAAAGTTTTAATCGGGATGACAGAATATTTTAATTGTAGAATTATTTTGATGACAGCTACAAAGCCATTAATCTTTGATGAGGGAGAATACAAAGAGCTTGTTGATAATTATAAAAATCATTTTAAGGCTGAAGAGTTAAATCGTGTATGTTTACAGATAGACAATAAAGAAAAGCAAATAGTAGAGTTCTGTAATGAATTAAATGATTGGTCTAAAAACTCATATTTATTTGTTTTTAATACAATTGGTTCTTCTTTAGAGTTTCATAAGTTAATAAAAGATAAAATCCACGAATTAGGTTTACCTTTTAAAATATGCTATTTATCGACAAATATCACGCCGAAAGAAAGAAAGCAAAGAATCGAAAATGCAAGAAAAGCGATAAAAAATAATCAAAGGATTATAGTTGTTTCTACGCAACTTATCGAAGCAGGAGTAGATATTGATTGTGATTGTGTCTATCGTGATATGGGTCCGTTAGATTCTATAATACAGGTTGCTGGAAGATGCAATAGAAATAAACGATTAGATAATGCGGAAATGCATTTAGTGAATTTAATTAATGAAAAAGGTAGTTCATTCACAAAGATTTATGATCCTGTTTTATTAAATATTGTCCATACTTTATTTCAAAATGGAAAAAGAAATAAAATCCCAGAGGTAGATTTTGTAGAACTCATCGAAGATTATTTTAAACTGGCAAAAGCGAAATCTGGAACACAAACTAAATTAATTGATTCAATTTATGATTTGTATTTTTATGACAAAAATCCCGACAGAAATAAAAGAATACCGATTTCTGATTTTGAATTGATAAGAGAGGATTCTTACAAGACAGATATTTTTATAGAACTTGATGATGAAGCAAAGAATGTAAGACAAAAATACTATAAAGTTCAAGAAATTAAATCACCTTTTGAACGTAAGTTAGAATTTTTAAAAATAAAAAAAGATTTCTATGAATATGTAATTTCAATTCCCAAGGATAAGGCTCCCGCGCCAGAAAATGAAAATGGAATAGCCTATGTCTCAATAGATGAATTAAAGTTTAGGTATGATAAAGAAACTGGATTCGTACCGTGTTCTGGAGGGACCTTGCTTTTTTAACTATGAACCTCAAAACCCCCACCCTCGCCACCGCCCGCCTCCCCGCCCTCCCCATCCCACAGGCGCGGCGCAGCATCACGACAGACGGCGCGCCGGGATTTCATGACGGCGCCGGATTTATAAAGATGATTTATGATAAATACGATGAAATAAAAATATGGAGAATATGAAAATCAACAACATCTGCGTTTATCTGCGTTCATCTGCGGTTTATATTTTCGATTACCTGAGGCTGCATCGGATTCATATTGGCGCGCCGAACAGTTTAAAATATTTAACCATGAGTTCGTACGAGTTCGTATTGAGTTCGTTGTTTATATTCCATCTCGCTTTGCGCTCTTTGCTTTCACCTGTGGTTTGTTATTTCTATAGACAGAAGCTGCATCGGCTTCCTATCGGCGCCGGATTTATAAAAAATTACTTTGATACATATCATGAAATAAAATCAGATGAGGATTGCAAATGCTCCTGAAAATCTTCACCCTCACCATCGCCTCCACCCGCCCTATCACCGGCAGCGCGCCAGAACTGCGCGGCTTCTTCGCTACCCAATTCAACGAATACTCCCTCCTCCACCAGCACAGTGCCGACAGGCTCATCTATCGCTATCCCCTCGTGCAGTACAAGATGATAGGCGGCGCGCCGATGGTCGTCGGCATCAATGACGGCGCCGAAGTTTTAAAACAGGTTTATGATAAATACGATGAAATAAAACTCGGCGAGGAGGTTTATGAGATCGTGGAGAAGGGCATCTCTGTGAAGAACCAGGAGTTCGGGATTTCGGAAAAGATACATTCCTATGAGTTCGCCACGCCATGGCTTGCGCTCAACCAAGAAAATTACAAAAAGTACTATGGTCTTAAGAGTCGTGAGGATAGAAATGAATTCCTGAGAAAAACGCTCATTGGGAACCTTCTTTCCGTGTCAAAATCTTTAGATTATCAGGTGCCCGATACGATAAAATGCGATGTTGATGTAAATATCAGGAAAAGCAGGTTGAAAGATGTAAACGTGATGACCTTCATCGGAGGATTCTGTACCAACTTCCTCATACCTGATTATCTTGGCATCGGGAAATCGGTTTCAAGAGGCTTTGGGACAGTGAAACAATTGGAGAGAGATGGAGTTATAAAATGCAACTCGTAATAAACACGCGCGGCGCGTATCTCAAAAAGGAAAAGAACTGCTTCCTTGTAAAGAACGACGACAAGAGCTTTGAGGTCTCAGCAGACAAGGTGGACAGCATACTCATAACAACTTCAGCGACCATTACCACGGATGCTATCGAATTTGCAGTTGAGAACAACATTGATATTGTATTCCTGGACTACTTCGGCAATCCTTACGGCAGGGTGTGGCACTCCAAGCTTGGTAGCACAACGCTCATCCGGCGCCGGCAGCTTGAAGCTGAAGCCTCATCTGTGGGTTTCAACCTGGCGCGCGGCTGGATTGTTCAGAAAATTGAAAATCAGCTTGATTTCCTCAAAGACCTGAAAAAGAACCGACCCGATGACTATGAGACTTTCGGGCAGTACATTGTGAAAATTAGCCAATTGAAGGACGACCTCATGGGCATGAAAGGTTCGCTCGATGAAAAGCGCGGCTCGATTATGGGAACTGAGGGCATGGCATCGCTGACATATTTCGAAGCACTGAGCAGCATCATGCCCGATGCCTGGAAATTCAACGGCAGGAGCCGCGACCCGGCGCAGGATGCCTTCAACTGCCTCCTCAATTACGGTTACGGGGTTCTGTATTCACATGTCGAAAAAGCATGTATTATCGCAGGACTTGACCCATATATGGGCTTCCTGCACACCGATAATTATAACAAGAAATCCTTTGTTTTCGACCTTATTGAGATTTTCAGAATATATATCGACAGGACGGTTATAAACCTTTTTTCAAAAAAACAGGTGCATGATGGCTTATTCGACAGAATCCCCGGCGGCTTATACATGAATAAGGATGGTAAAGCGGTGTTGATTTCAGCGATAAATGATGCTCTCGATAAGGAAATCGAATACAACGGGCGCAATGTCAAGGTCAGGAACACGATCCAGATGGAATGCCACAGCATAGCGAACAGTCTGATAAAATAGGAGGAACTTAAATGACAATGGTTTGGGTGGTTTACGATATTGCAGATAACACCACGCGCAAGAACGTTGCCCGTATTTGTCTTGATAAAGGGCTGTACCGTGTGCAAAAGAGTGTTTTTCTTGGTACTCTTAATGCAAACGAGAGGGATTCTCTCGCACTGGAATGCGAGGCAGAAATCGACCTCGATGTGGATTCTGTGTATGTTTTTCCCATGGATGATGAGTCTTTTAAAAAAGTAAAGCTCCTCGGTCAGGCTTTTGATAAAGAGCTTGTAAGCGATGAGGTATTGACAAAATTCTTTTGAGGACTATGGCGGCTGGAGATACTATAATAACTATTTCAGATGTGCTTGAATACCTCTTCTGTCCGCGTTTTATTTATTTCATGCACTGTCTTGCCATCCCGCAACATGAGGAATCGAGGTTCAAGGTATTAAAAGGAAGGGAAGTCCATGAGGAAAAACGGATAACGAATACTGAGTACCTGCGAAAGAAGCTTGGAGTTGTGAAAAAAGAACTGAATGTATTCATTGCTTCAAAAAAGAACCACATAAAAGGAATTGTGGATGAGATTCTGTTCCTCGATGATGGAACTGCAGCGCCTTTTGAATATAAGTTTGCTGAATTCAAGGATACTATTTTTAAAACCTACAAATTCCAACTGGTACTGCATGCCATCATGATTAAAGAGAATTACAATATTGATGTAAAAAGAGGATTTATCTGTTTTACACGAAGCAATAACCACATCGAAGAGGTGGATTTTATGGAAAGTGATTTTAAAAAAGGAATTGAAATCGTTGATGAAATCCTTGAAATCATTGACAAAGGCTTTTATCCGGGTAAGTCCAAATATAAGAATAAGTGCATTGACTGCTGTTACAGTAACATCTGCATCTGATTTTCTTGTTCTTATAAATCAATCTATAATTTTGCACCAAGAATTTTGAGCGTAAAATCTAAGCCATTATAGAGCATATTTTGCCCTAAATAGCCGAAAATTCATGCGATTCAAGAAGCACATCCACTAAAACAAGGATTGAAACAGAGTAATGAATTAGTAGAACAAACTATATGTTCTAATTCAAGAAGCACATCCACTAAAACAAGGATTGAAACAATTATAGTCATTCCCGGGACGGCGGTTTATATGTCGCCGGAACAGGCCCGCAGCGACGAACTCGATCCCCGCAGTGATCTTTTCTCTTTCGGTGTCGTGCTCTATGAAATGGCGACCGGGAAAAAGCCCTTTGTCGGCAGCAACGTTGTCACCACGCT
>JAPZAO010000123.1 GCA_027460615.1 Candidatus Methanoperedens sp. | reverse complement strand
GCTTTTGCCACGGCAGAGAACGAGCTTGGTGACGGTGGTTATTATTTAAATGCAGACGCTGAAGAAGTTATTGACCTTATGCGGAATATCGCTGAGTATAAATGCACTATAAAAACTATCGAAAAAAGAATTAAAGAATTAGCCAAATCACATATTTGCTAACATTTTGAAGGCCGTATCATGTCGGCGCATCGTTTCTTCCAGGATTTTCTTTCTTTTTGGTGTCAATCCCCTTTCCCCTTCTGCAACTAATGAGGGATGGGGTGATGCGGAGGAAGCTCCAATTTGTTTTTTTGAATATGATTCCATTGTAAGTTTAAATTTATCCTCTTTCTATTTAAGATATGCTTATTAAGTTATATCCTTAGTGTTAATTCGCTGAATTTTATTACAAAGCCGCCCGCTCAATTCATTTTGCTAATAATAATTTTAGCTATGCCCTCTTAGTCCAGCCTTCCTTCCTTTCTTCCAGCAGCTTTTTGCGCTTTTCATCATTATCAACATTCTTTAACTCTTCATCTATCTGGTTGATTTCCTTTTGATAAAGCTCCAGTTGTCCATCAATATCCTTCATTACTGATTGGTAACCAGGATCATTTTTCATGGTATCCACCATGAATCTCGCTTGCTCAAACCACATTTTTGAATATTCAAGGCGGTCATGACTGTCCATGCCTAACGAAGTTTCATTGCTTGCCTGTACCATTGCCTTAAGCGAATTCAAAAGCCCGAGATCAACATTTACTCCTGCCTTAGCATTTTTATCTTTAATGCTATCTGTCATGAGTTTAAGTATCTCGCCATTAACTTCTTTTAATTTATCTTCATGTTTTTGAAAAATCTCTTGTTTACGAAGAATTAAGTTTTCCATATTGGATTCTATTTGAGTTGCTAATTAATATCCTTTCTGCTGGCTCACGGCAGATTCCCTTCCCCGCTCAACTCATGCTGCCGCTCGATATTCATCTTTATCAATATCTCAAAAATCCTCTTGACCTCTTCCCCATCCAGCCCTCTCTCAGTCGCCGCATTCGCCACCCTCTCCAGCACCACCTTATTCTGCTCTACATCATTAATCGGCATTCCTGCTGTTTTCTTCGCCTCAAGCACATCCCTGGCGAGCGCCGTCCTCTGCTCGATTAGGTTAAGGATATGCGTATCAAGCTTCTCTATTTTCGCTCTTATTTCTTTTAGCGGCATGTTTTTCCACCGGAATTAGTCCCCGTATTTAAATACGGGGTATTTATAACCTTAGTCCTTATCACTTTTCCGCCCATCCTGCCCCACACTGGCTCAAGCTTATCAAGAAGTTCAGGGCTTCCAAGCGCGGTATAAGCCGGCCCGGTACCGGACAGGCTCACGCCCTCGATTCCAGCCTCAAGCGCCGCCATCATGGGCTCGGTGCTGAAGCCAAGAGCGGCGCAATATAAGAATCCGTTAAGCGTCATGGCTTTTTCGTAGTTTCCCGCAATTGCTTCCTTATACGCAAGCTCGACCCATTTTCCGATGAGCTTTGAGCGCCCAACGTTGGTTGCCGAGCTAAATACCTTTTTTTCCGGCGCAAGGATAAGCACTTCCGAGTCGCGCTCCACCCTGCTGATAAGCTCCATTTTCCTGTTATCCGTAATCACAAATCCCCCGAGCATGGAAGCGCAGGCATCATCAAAAGCGCCCGTAATTGTTACTTTTGCATCCAGCGCAGCACGGACGCCTATTGTAACAGCCTCAAGTGGCGGAAGTGTCTCACCCAGCGCATCAAGGGTCGCAAGCACCGTGGCATTGGCAGCCGCGCTTGAACTCTTAAGCCCGCTTGCTATTGGGATCTGGCTTTTTGTCGCAACTTTTGCACCGGATGTTGAGCCAAAGCGCGAAAGAGTCAGCTCTACGCATCGCTCGATAAGTTTTGTGTCCCCGCCCTCTTCCATATACCCATGAATTTTTTTATCATCCGTCAGTATAACTTCTGCTTCTGTTTTCAGGTCAATGCCAAACGCTGCGCCTTTCCATGTGGCGATTGCGTTGATTATCGTGCCTGCCCCGTATGCGCAGGCGTATCCTGATTGCTTCATCTATTTGTTCACCTGCTCAATCATATCCCGCAAATCTTTCAAATCCTTTAAGACCTTTTCTTTCTTGAATTCAACTTGATTCTCTTGGAGATCATATTTACCTAAAAGCTTATCAATATAATCAAGTTCTACGAGTGTAGATTCAAATGATTGAGGGTCAATAATGTATTCATTTAATTTTTTAATTGAAATAACATCAGCCTTCCCCTTTTCTTTTTCTATGCTCGGTTCGATACCATTAACTGTAATGACAAAATTATATTTTAAAAAACCGAATGCCCTCGCAATGTTGCGAGCATAATCTTTTTTCTGCTGTGCATCCCATTTTTTTAAATCTTGGAAACTTGAAAATGTGTTTTTATATTCTATGAATAAAATAGCTTTTTCTTTCTCATTCCATAGAATAGCATCATATTCTTTTAGTTGTTGGTTTTCTACCGCAACAACATTAAATAATACCGCATCACACCAATCAAGATTTAAATTGTGCCGCAATTCCTTTTCTGTGACTTTATTATCATGGTGCAATTCTAGAGTATAAGGTTCAGCTCTTAATTTCAAGATAGAATCTCCATCTTTACTGTTGTAAAAACAGGACCCCTCGTATCAATCTTTTTCTTGTTGCCGGTTATATACCGCTGGGCTATCGGGTCAATCCTGATATTTATCTCGGACGGCACTTTGATTATCCTT
>JAPZAO010000122.1 GCA_027460615.1 Candidatus Methanoperedens sp. | reverse complement strand
GAGGAAGAATTGGCGGTTTTCGATCTGCTGATAAAACCTGAAATGACTCTGAGTAAGAAGGAAGAGCGGGAAGTCAAGAAGGTGGCGCAGGAGCTTCTTGAAACGCTGAAAAAGGAAAAGCTTGTTCTCGATTGGCGTAAACGCCAGCAATCAAGGGCGGCTGTATTTACTTCCATAAAAGATGTTCTGGATCGATTGCCTCGAATCTATACTAAAGAGCTGTATGAAAATAAGTGTGAAATGGTTTATCAACATATTTACGACTCTTATTTTGGGCAGGAGCAGAGTATTTATGCAAATTTTGTTTGATTCATCGAAATGCTACCAGGAAAAGCCACCATAACTGATCCCAAGTTTATTCCGTAACATACCGGCGCCAGAAATTTAATATGTTTTATGTTATAAAATTAGAATCGAATGAGATTTATAGTTTTATTTGCGTTGATTTGCGGCTCCAATTTTTGATGCTATGCGCGTCAATTAAATGAAAACTGTCAAAACCTTATATAACCACTAAAAAAACTTATTACTCACCTGTGCATAGTGAGAGCCATGATAATTTCGATGACCCTTGAACTCAAGGATATACCGGGGCAACTGGTTCTGGCGCTCGCGCCAATATCTGAACTCCATGGCAATATCATGAGCGTCGTGCACCAGCATTACGAGAAGACGCCACGTGGAACAATCCCGGTGCAGGTCACTTTCGAGATAGAACACAGGGTACTTAACAAACTCATCCAGCGGCTTGAGAAAAGCGGCGTCGGGGTAGCAAGGGTCGGGGAAGAGCGCCTGAGGTCGACGGTCTCAGTAATTCTAATAGGGCATATCGTTCATTCGGATATGGGGGACACCATTGACAGGATAGACTCAACAGGCTTTGCGGAAGTTGTGGACATGTCGCTGTCAATGCCGGCCATAGAAAAAACATCATCCGCGTACCTCGTCATCAATGCCGTCGGCGAGAAGGAATTGGGCATGGCTCTGGATATCCTGAGGGACGTGGCAAATAAAAAAGACCTGCTTATGATAGAACCAATACGGCTGAACTCGGTGGGAACATGAAGACAATTAAGATATCGATTATCGGGTTTGGCGCCGTTGGGCAGGGAGTCGCCCGTTCGCTCCTTTCAAAACAGGAATATCTTAAAAAACAGGGTTATGATATCCGCGTCGTGGCAATATCAGATTCAAAGGGCAGTGAAATAAACACTAAGGGAATAGACCTTGGGGAAGCCGTGAACAGGAAAAAAGAAAAAGGCACTGTCGCGACAGGGACAGAAACGGCGCTTGAAATCATACGTGACGTGGAACATGATATTGTTGTGGAAGTTACTCCCACGAATATTAAAAACGGAGAACCGGGGCTTGGTAACATACGCGCTGCTCTCGCGGCCGGGAGGCATGTGGTAACTTCAAATAAAGGCCCGCTTGCATTGCGTTTCACCGAGTTAAAAGAGGCTGCCGAAGACAACGGCCTGCACCTGCGGTATGAGGCGACCGTTGGCGGTGCTGTCCCGGTATTCAATCTTGTGCATGAGGCTCTTGCTGGAAATTCCATTATCGGGATCGAGGGCATACTTAACGGCACCTGCAATTATATCCTGACAAGGATGGAAGAAGAGAGAATGCCGTATGAACTTGTATTGAAAGAGGCGCAGGAACTGGGGATTGCCGAAACCGACCCGACGTATGATGTTGAAGGAATCGATTCTGCAATCAAACTGGTCATTATCGCAAATTCGATATTCGGGCAAAATGCAACTTACAGCGACGTGGATATTACCGGCATCACGAAAATCACACCTGAAGCCCTTGAACTTGCAAACAAGAATAATTATGTGGTGAAACTCGTATGCGAGGCTCGCGAGGGAAAGCTTACCGTCGCGCCGCGCCTTGTCCCGAAGCGCCACCCGCTTGCTGTGGGTGGGACATTAAACGTGGCGTCGATACTGACAGACCTTGCGGGAAGAATAACTATCAGCGGGAAAGGCGCGGGTTCGATTGAGACTGCAAGTTCTATCCTGAGTGATATCCTGTATATCGCAAGAAATCCATGAAGGCTGTTCTTGCGAGAGTGGAGGAAGCTGAAAACGTAAGGCAAAAACTGCTTTTAGAGGATGCGCTTGATAAAACAAGGAAGCTCGTCAGGAAAGAAAGCTTTGTTGAAATCCCGATAAAGTTCGATATCAAAGGTTTTACTCTTGTAGAGCAGGATACTCCCAGGTTATACATCCCGAAAAAAACCCTCGGCGATATTATTGATATTCCCGCTAGTGAAAAAAAACTTTTACCTTCCGGATGGCAGGTTCTCGGAAATATTGTCATAGTTACGCTCAAGGTAGAACTGGAACACAGGAAAGCAGAGATAGGGGAGGCATTATTGTCTTTATATCTGGGATGCAGGACAGTGCTTCTTGACAGGGGAATCACAGGTCAGATGAGGCAGCCGATCAGGGAAATAATCGCAGGGGAAAACACCGAAACCATACACAGGGAGAATGGCTGCCTTTTTAAGCTTGACGCCATGCGAATCATGTTTTCCCAGGGCAACCTTGCTGAAAAAAAGCGAATGAGCAGGCTGGGGAAGGGTGAAGTTATTGTCGATATGTTCGCAGGCATCGGGTATTTTTCAATACCCATGGCAGTACATTCAAAACCCGGGAAGATATTTGCAATAGAGATTAATCCTGAAGCATTCGGTTATCTAAAAGAGAATATCAGGCTTAACAAAGTCGACGGAATAATCGAACCTGTAGCCGGGGACTGCTCGA
>JAPZAO010000121.1 GCA_027460615.1 Candidatus Methanoperedens sp. | reverse complement strand
GAGGACATCCGCTTTCAGCACTGACCGCATTCGGTCTTGCCTGGTTCGGATTCCTTCATCCCCTTTTAGCCATCGGATGGCTTGCAGGTCTTGTGGAATTTCATTATCGCCCTCCGACGACAGAGGATTTCAGGACGATATCGAAAGCTGAAACCATTAAAGAATTAATGCAGAACAAGTTATTCCGCATAATACTTGTTGCAGGTCTTGCCAATCTTGGAAGCATGGTCGGGACTTTCGTTGCGATTCCAATCATGGTTCATTATCTTGGTATTACAAACCCTCTTGATATTCTTATACCTGCGCTGGAAAGAGGATACACCACCCTTAGAGGATTGATTTAAGATAGGCTCATGAGAATAAAACCCCTGGTAAAGATGATATTCATCACCGCGCCAAGACGCGGGGTATTCTGTCATGCTTTGATAAAGCCGTTTTTAGTGAGTTATTTACAACTGTCCCGATTATTTCTACAAACAAAGACCGGATGTATCAGCAACGAACATTAATCCATCGGGGGGCTATTCTTCCTAGGGCTTTGGATGTCTAATTTTTTAAACAATAAATCATAAGCCATTGTAGCAAGTTTACTTTCATCACGGCCTGTCTTGGATTTTAACATGTCAAGTTTTGAAATATATTTTTCTGGCAAATATACTAAGTATTTTTTTTGCTTATTTTTTATTTGTTCATTATTCGATTCTTCTTTTTCATTATTATAATAATTTATCGTTATGGAACTATTATAAGTTATGATTGATGAAGAATTATTATTTATATTTACATCAATATTTATGTCTTTTTCAATATCATCACTAATGTCTATGCTGTCATTCTTTTTTATTTCTTCAGGAATTGCTTTATTTTCTTCGGTTTCATTTTTTTCCATTTTATTATCATCTCCTTTCGAACTGATTATAAAGTTATAATGAAGCTCCCCACAGCAAACTGCGGGGTATACTGATAAAATTAAATTTCCCTTTGAAACCCTGAGTACACGATATCCTGTAACCCCTTTCAGTCTGTTTGAACCATGTAGTGGGGACCATGTCGATCCATAGTAGCGGTTTCATATTGATATTCTCAGACTGTGGCTCCTAACAATCACATATATAGTCATTTATATTTTTTCAGGATTATAAACTTTTCTCCCTTTCGTCTTTCCAAACATGAACCATTCGTATGTTGCAGCCAACCGTAATTAATGATACCGAGCTCGGTAGCGTTTTTTGCCTGTTAAAGCTTTCTTGCCAGATAAGCAATTCTGCGTGGAATTGTATTTCTTCACCCAGCCGCCCGATCGAACCTTGAGCGGAACCCAGACTTTCGTTAATTTAATAACCTTAAAAGAGATTTAAGGGGACTGCAAATAAGAGGACAATACATGACACAATATAAAATCCCCGTAATCCCGGGCGATGGAATCGGTCCTGAAATAATCAGGGAAGGACGCAAGGTTCTTGACGCCGCAGGTGAAAGATTCGGTTTCGATATCGAATGGCTTGAATATCCCCACGGTGCAGACCATTATCTCAAAACAGGCGAACTCATCTCTGAAGATACGCTAAAAGAGCTTTCGCAATACAGGGCGATTTATTTCGGGGCTATCGGCGATGAGAGGATTAAACCCGGCGTCCTTGAAAAAGGTATTCTCCTCACGATTCGTTTTTATCTTGATGAATATGTGAACCTGCGCCCTGTGAAATTGCTTGAAGGCGTATGGACTCCCCTTAAGGATAAAACACCGAAAGACATTGATTTCACAGTTGTGCGCGAAAATACCGAGGACTTCTATATCGGTATCGGCGGGCGGGCAAAAAAGGGAAAGAGCAAGAAAACGCTTGAAGTGGCGCGGAACCTGTATAATGTAAAATTCGGGCTTGATATCAATTCTGACAGCGATGAAATCGGCTACCAGCTCGGTCTCATCAGTAAAGAAGGAACGCGCAGGGTCATCAGGTACGCCTTTGAGCTTGCAAAAGACAGTAAAAAACATCTCTCTTCCGTTGATAAAGCGAATGTGCTGTCCGATATTTACGGCTTCTGGCGCGAGGAATTCACATCCATTGCTGCCGAATATCCTGAAGTCAAGACCGATTTTAATTTTGTGGATGCCATTACGATGTGGTTTGTAAAGAATCCCGAATGGTTCGATACTGTTGTGGCGCCGAATATGTTCGGCGACATCATAACAGACCTCGGAGCTATGATACAGGGCGGTCTCGGTCTTGCCCCGGGCGGGAATATAAACCCTGAAGGGACGAGCATGTTCGAGCCGATACACGGAAGCGCGCCCAAGTACAAGGGACAGAACAAGGTGAATCCCATAGCCACGATATGGGCAGGGTCGCTGTTGCTTTCCCAGATTGGCGAGAAAGAGGCTGCGGATGCAATTGTCAAAGCCATTGAGCAGAATATCGTCAATGGTGAAGTGAAAACCTATGACATGGGCGGCTCAAATACCACATCCGATGTCGGAAGCGATATTGCGCGATTAATAAACGAAATTTAAAAAACCACAAAATAGCACAGTGGACACAGAGAAGAAATAACACCTCCTCTGTGGTCTCTGTGTCCTCAGTGGTTAGCATTAATTTTCCTACCTCCATGGCAGCCGTCTTAACAGATTTCGCGTAGCTGCTCGGCATTTTCATCGCGGCAATCTTCGCCACCTGATCCATCGTCAGATTACCCACCTTCTCAGTCTTCGGATTCCCGGAGCCTTTCTGAATACCAAGTTCCTTCACAATTAGTGCCGACGTGGTGGGCGTGCCAATCTCGACTTCA
>JAPZAO010000120.1 GCA_027460615.1 Candidatus Methanoperedens sp. | reverse complement strand
GGATCTTTTTCAGGAACTCTTCGGGGTCGTATTCCTTCCCCTTCTTTGCGGATAATCCCATTACCATCTGCGTGATTCTTTCAGGCCTGAAGGTATTTTCAGTGTCTATTATTATAACAGAGCCCCCGAGGCCGCCATCTTCCTGCGGCAGCTGGACGTTCACAGCCATCTGATGCCCGACCTGCGTCTTTCCTGAGCCGAACTCGCCGTAGAACTCAGTTATTGCCTGGGTCTCAACGCCCCCGCCCATCAGGTCGTCAAAAGCCTTTGTGCCGAAACTGAGTTTACCAACAAGTTTCCTGCGCTCAAGCACAAGGTCGCCGGTCTCAAATCCTCCCACGTCGGCGGCCTGGCGCGCCGCATTGATGATTTTTTGCGCAGTCGATTCCCCGATTTCCGCTATGCTTGCAAGTTCGGACGACGACGATACGGCAATGGCTTCAATCGAGCCAAAACCTGCTTCTTTCAATTTCTCTGCTGTTGCCGGGCCGACGCCAGGCAAATCTTCCAATCCTTTTCTTTCTACCATATTCTCCTCCAGTGCACGATTTATTTGTTGTTAGGTGCACAGTTATTATATTTCCAAATCTCCATACGTTGTTATAAACCTTCCCGGAGCGGGGTGAAAGTAATATCCCATCCAAATTTGCCCATCTCGCTCATCATGATGAACCCCTTTATTTCCACTGGAGAAGGCGCCGGAAGCCATCACTTTCTTATAATCTGTATGCCTGTCCTCGCGCCTGCGCTCAGTTCCACTTCCTCATTCCTGCCCGATTTGGCATACGCGTCGATGATGCGTATCTCGCTACCTATATCGAGTTCATTAACGATGTCCGCATGCTCGCCCCACAATGCCACTTTAATGCGCCCGGTATCGTCGGAGATGTATATGTTCGATACCTTGTTTTTGGTGCCGTCGGGTCTTTCAAATTCCCTTATCTCATCAAGCCCCGAGACATGCCCTGACACGCTGTAAGCTGAATTTATTCCTATATCCGCAATGGGAGTAAGGGGTTCGGAATAATCCACAACAGCATTGCTCTTCATCATCCCGCCGCCGGAACCAAGCTGGAGTTCTGTCTGGTTGCTGAACGTATTCTCGCGGGCATAGGCATTGGTTATTTCTACAGTATCGCCCGCTTTGAAACCCGGCTCCTCTGCCTTTTTATCCCACAACGTAATGCGAATTTTACCTGTATCATCGCCCAGGGTCACGTTTGTTACCTTTCCTGTCGTCCCGTCCTTGCGCGCGAAGGTTCGCACCTTCCCAGTATCAATTACTTTCGCTATGAGATTCAAACCATTCATCCCGGTTTTAATATCTGCAATCTTCTGGGGTTTGATATTTACCGCCACCTCTGTTTCCACATGCTCGATATTCCCTCCCTTGCCAACGCTGACCTCAAGCCCGCGCTGCCCCTGTTTTATGTATCCTTTCACTTTCAGGCTCTGCCCCATTTTTATGTCGCCTATTTTCACAAGGTCGCAGGCCTCATCCCAGAGCGCAGCCCTGATAGAACCGGTATCATCCGCAAGGGTCAGGTTTACCACGCGGCCTGTAGTGTCGTTGTCGCGCGAGAATTCCCGGATATCCCCCACGGCGGTCACCCTGGCGATAAAGACAACATTACTCTTATCAGTGGCAATGTCCTTGATTTTAACTGTTTCGTTTAGCCCCATCTCGCTTGCAACGAGCATCGCAGCGGTCTTTGAGTCGCAAAGACCGTTCATCATCGTTACTTTTTCATCGACCTTTAACTTGAATTCGTCACGCGTAAGCTTCCCTTCAAGCCTTTTATAAACCTCTTCAATCTCTTCGAAATCCACCATGGTATTCTGAAAAGAATGGTATGAATAAAAACCTTCTGGTTGCAATTACAGGTATAGCGCCAGATAAACCACTGCCCACACGATGAGAATTATAAAAGCAATAATGAGAAACGTTGTAAGCGGCCCCTCGGCTTCAGAGATAACGCCTGCAAAACCCACGGCATCACGCTGTGTATCCTCTGCCGAATACTTATCACCGCTTTTCAGGCCGAAATAAACCGCGATCCCGAGGGCAAGCAGCAGCACATACACGAGCATCTGGGAACCCAGCTCGGCCTGTGAAACCTCAATCTGCATCCTTTTCCTCCATCTCTATCACCCTGTATTTTGCCTCTTCAATATCCTCATACTGCCCTTTCAGCCAGCCCCAGAGAAGCATTGCCGGATAGATTAGAAGTATTATCACGCTTGCCGCAAGGATAATCTGGTAGTCAATTGACATTTCGTCCATGGGGGTTTTTTATTTGCTTGGAATTATTGGCCGATGACCTGCTTGAACGGTAGCTTAGTAAGAAAATGCGTCCCCAATGCAATAATTTTGCAGGGATTTATGTTGCCAACAAGTATGAAAAATCTCTGTTATACTTAATATTAGAGAATTGTAATATATGGCGGCAAGGCTCGTAACAAGCAGCAACTTGAGCCTGACCATTTGAATTTGGCAATTCAATCCTGCGGTGAATGATTTGAGTAATCCCTCGTTTCTCAATAATAGCGATGCTCATGCCAAGGTGATGGCAGGGCCGCGTGCTCCTGCGAATGGGGAGGGTGAAGTTGTGAAATCTTCCGGTGGCGAGATCGCGGCATTGCTGGAGGGGTTTCTTGAAACCATCATCAGATCAGTAGGTGCGCATTATTGCCGTCGACAGCCTCCTCGACCTTGAAACCGGCCGATTCGAGTGCCTGACGAACGATCTCCCTCATGTACTCTTCATCGTCGACTACCAGAATTTTGACATCCTCTTTGCCAT
>JAPZAO010000119.1 GCA_027460615.1 Candidatus Methanoperedens sp. | reverse complement strand
TCCATCAGCTACGCCTTTCGGCCTCGCCTTAGGGACCGACTGACCCTGAGCGGATTAACCTTTCTCAGGAAACCTTAGACTTTCGGCGCGGAGGGTTCTCACCTCCGTTATCGCTACTTATGCCGGCAGAGTCACTGGCGTACCGTCCACGGACCCTCGCGGTCCCGCTTCAAACTGTACGCTACGCTCCCCTACCACTCCGTGACGCATCACGCGAGCCATTGAGAAAGACGTCGTTGACCCGCCGCGTCTCCCAACCATTGATAATCTTAATGATATCAAAAGTCAAAAGACACGATCAGTCAATCACGCTAATCCCCAATAGACCGGGTGACGCGCCACGAAATCCGCAGCTTCGGTAGATGGCTTGAGCCCCGTTGAATTATCGGCGCAAAGACGCTCGACCAGTGAGCTGTTACGCTTTCTTTAAAGGATGGCTGCTTCTAAGCCAACCTCCTGGCTGTCTGAGCGACTTCACTTCCTTTCCCACTTAGCCATCGCTTCGGGACCTTAGCTGACGGTCTGGGCTATTTCCCTCTCGACAATGAAGCTTAGCCCCCACTGTCTGACTCCCGGACTACGCTTCGCGGCATTCGGAGTTTAGTTGGATTCGGTATCCGTTAACGGACCCTAGTCCATCTAGTTCTCTACCACCGCGAGCGACCATCCGAGGCTAGCCCTAAAGCTATTTCGGGGAGAACGAGCTATCACGGAATTTGATTGGCCTTTCACTCCTACCCTCAGTTCATCCGAGCTGTTTTCAACCAACACCGGTTCGGGCCTCCGGCCGCTGTTACGCGGCTTTCACCCTGACCAAGGGTAGATCATCCCGCTTCGCGTCTATTGCCCGCCACTAATCGCCCTATTCAGACTCGCTTTCGCTACGGCTCGCTCCCTGTCTTGCGACAGATCATCGCTTAACCTCGCAACGGACAATAACTAGCCGGCTCATTATGCAATAGGCACGCCGTCAGGCCTGCTCTGGTGTTGCCACCAGTGCGTAGCCCTCCGACTGCTTGTAGGCATACGGTTTCAGGTACTTTTAACTCCCCTCGCAGGGGTGCTTTTCACCTTTCCCTCACGGTACTAGTTCACTATCGGTCGCCAGCACGTATTTAGCCTTACGGGATGGTCCCCGTGGATTCCCGCAGGGTTTCTCGTGCCCCGCGGTACTCAGGAACGCGCGCGAGAGTCCAGTCAGCTTTTGCCTACGTGGCTATCACACTCTTTGGCCGATTTTTCCAAATCGCTCGGCTAGCCGCTGGTTTGGTAACTCTCTGGCTCTAAACCGGCGCACGCCCTACAACCCCGGACGCTCCCAAGAACAGTGACAGGTGACGAGTGACCAGTGACAGGCCGCTTTTCTTCCTGACTCGTCACTCGTCACTTCTCACTCGTCACTGCTCTGAGGAGCGCCCGGTTTGGGCTGTTCCGCGTTCGCTCGCCGCTACTGACGGAATCGCGCTTGCTTTATTTTCCTCCAGGTACTGAGATGGTTCACTTCCCTGGGTTAGCTCGTACCCGCCTATGGATTCAGCGGGCCGTTCCCGATGTTCAATCGGGAGGGTTGCCCCATTCGGAGATCCCCGGGTCAAAGGGTGCCGTTTAAAGGAGGATTGTTTGTGGTATAGACGACTGTAAGATCCTTATCTGGCAGCGCATTGGCGCTGTATTTCACCTGGCCTTTCGTGGTTGAGAGGTATTTTTTACTTGCCCCCGAAAAACCGGGGGTTTCAAGGGTGGTGATATCATTCACTGATGAGATGTTCAGGTTTACTGAGATGTCATTCACGGTGTGCGCTTCATCAGTCTTGCGCAGGAACAGCGCATACTCATATTTTCCCAGGCTTTTTTTCACAGCCTGCTCGTATTTCAGGCGGACAATGATGCTCTGGCGCGGTTCAAAGCTAAGGGAGTAAGAGAACAGGTTTTGCGTCTTGGTTTCCAGCAATCCGGCTGATTTGCCCTGGGAGGCTGCCTGTTCGAATTTTTGCTTCGCCTCCTCTTTGGGAAGCACATCGGCATTGTATTCCTTGCCGTCAATGATTAAAGTGAAACCTGATATGAATGCCGCTTCCGGAATCAGGAACTTAAATTCATCATCGGAAGGTGTGTCCAGGGGATTAGTCAGTTTTTCTTCAACGGTGGTTATGGCATAACCATTGTTCACATCCGCATTGATATTTAAGTAGTCCACAACAGGCTGGGCTGCTGATACAGTGGTTAATGCCAGCAGTACCAGCGAAAAAACGATTAGTTTTTGCATTTTATACCTACCTCTCCATTTTTTGGCTGCACCAAGAAAGTTTCAAACGTTAATTAATTTTGTGGTAAAAGATACTAAAAGATGCTTTCGATGAGCGTCATCTTATCTGCGAGCCAATTTTCCGGTCAAGTATTTTCAGGAATTCGCTTTTCGATTCACCTGGGATAAAAGCCCCTGCTGCTATGTCATGCCCTCCACCCGTGCCGCCAACTGCTTTTGCCGCTTCGCTGATTGCCTCGCCAAGGTTAAGCCCTTTCCTTATAAGGTCCTGGTTTCCCCTTGATGAAACTTTTACACCGCCGTCGGAATCTGCAAAAGCGATTATGGGGAGGTCCCTGTTATTTACAAACGAGGAACTCATGCCTGCCACTATGCCTACGATGGTTTCCCTGATTTTATTTCCCGAATCAAAATATTGCAGGTTTTCCATTCTGGTAATCCCATGCTCTTTCACAAAATTCAGTCCTTCAACAAGATTCTTCCTGTGTTCGTTAAGCAGGGCGCATGCCTTATCAAAGCATTTTTCGCGGTCGCCCATGCACACGGCAAGCCCTATATCCGCATGGTCATAGCGGGCAGTGGAATTAAGCAGCGTGGCATATTCGGAAGCGTCCCGAACCTCGGTGCCTTCACGCTCGCATAATAATGTATATACTTCCCCGATGAGCCTTTCCACCTTAAAACCGGGAAGGCCGGATGAAAGTCCTGATTGTATCAGGGCAGAAATGATTTTCTGTTTTTCAGAAGGTTCAAGGTCTATCCACCGTCTCCATTTCTCTCCATGCTGCCTGATGCCTATTTTTTTTAAGAATTCAATGCTTGCATCTTCGTTGCCCGTTAGACCCGGCAAATATACGTCAGTTGAATATTGCAATAGTTTGAATATCGGGCGCGTCTGCCTTCCGAACAGCATGAGGTCTTTTCCATATCCTATGACATTATTCCTGGCGCCCTCTTCCAGTATCGACCTGTTCATCCCGATTAATTGTCCGTGTTTTGCATGCTGTAAATCGCCCACAGCCCCGACGATGGCAAGGGCTGCAAGGTCGCCGTTGCCGCCCAGTTCCTGCGCTATAAGAAAAGCAGCCCCGGAACCGCTTAATTCAACCGCGCCGTTAATCCCGAAAAGATGTGGATTTAAATGGTATTCATAAACGCCCTGAGGCTGGTGATGGTCAGAAACGACGGCATTGAGTTTCAATGAGCTAATCGCATCCAGCATTCCGCTTCCGAGGTCGGTAAATACAATAAGTTCAGGATTCTGGTCAGCTATTTCGGTGAGTGTAGGCATGTCCAGTTGCTTTACAAAACGTATCCTGTAATCGATGCCTGCACGCCCAAGGGCTTTTCCCATGATTGCAGCCGAGGTAAGTCCATCAGCATCGATATGCGATACAACCAGAGCCGATTTGTGTTTCTTTATGTATTCAGCGCATTTCGCGGCCCTTTTCGCAAGCGTCATTATTGCTTTCGTGGTTTTATTCGCTAAAATACCTTTGCACGTCTATTTTTCCCGGATTTTCATATCCAGCGCATCGTTCGATAATGTATCCGTGCGGGCATTTTCTTCCCTCTTAATCCATTTAAAATCAATTTCCTTAAAATTGCCGCACAGTTTTTTTGCCTCGTTGAAAAGCGGTATCAGGTTGTCGCTTTTTACCCTGTACTGTCCGGAAATCTGCTTTATGACAAGCTGGCTGTCCCCGCGCACTTCAAGTTCCCTGCAGCCATGTGCAGTTGCAATTTTCAATCCTTCTATCAGCGCGCTCCATTCTGCGATGTTGTTTGTCCCGGTACCAAGACGTTTTGAGATTTCACCGAGTTTTTTGCCATTTTTCATTAATACGACACCGATAGCCATTGGTCCGGGATTCCCCCTGCACGCGCCGTCAAAGAATAATATGCAGCTCATAAAAAGTGTTTGAAAAACCTATTACTAATAACCTCAATATATTTCATATACCTTTTCATATTAAAAATTGGCGATGGAAGCTGTGATGCAATGGAAACGCCCACCGCAAAGGCGCAAAGTTCGCAAAGATATTAGTCTCATCTTGCATTTCAGGCGCGGTCGCGAAAAAGTACCGCACCATCGAAATAGAACACAGATGCCACGGATTAGACGGATTTTCACAGATACGTTCAATCCGTGCGCATCTGTGTTATCCGTCCAATCCGTGTTCTATCGCAGTTGTTAAGCAATATAAGGCGGCACATCATCTTTTTTGTCTCGTGCGATTCTTACCGATACTGTTACGAACCGCAAAGGCACATCTCCTGTATTCAATAACGAACGGGACGCCGGCGCCAGACCGTTTTCTATCTGTTTTATTAGTATTTTTGAGAACATTGTATGACCAAATACAAACATGAGTCAGTATATTTCAAGGACGAGGACAAAAGCCTTTTGGATACTTGGAAAAAAAAGGACGGTAAAAAGGGTAGCTAAACAAATACAATTATTTATGTCGTTAGCTAAATATGCAAACATCTTGACTAAAAAATCATTAGTTTATATTTTAATATTAATCCTATTGAGTATTTTTACAGCCTTTAGCCCTCATTTCAACTACAAATTCCCATTTCATGCAGATGAATGGGATAACATAAAAATCGCGCAGGAGATCATAAAGGAAGAAAAAATCATCGAATATAACCCGTTTCTTGAAAATAATCCTTATTATTTGAATTTCAATGAGGAAGGCCATGGTGTCGAAAATACAAATTCAGCAAAGTGGGAGATAAATTACAATCTTTTCATTGCACTTGCTTCCCTCTTCACAGGGATATCCCCATTAGAAATCGGGACACTGCTGCCCACTTTATTTGTTTTCATTATGTCATTTAACACCTTTATACTTGTAAGGTTTTTAACAAAAAAAGATATGCCTGCGATATTATCTGCAATTTTTGTAATAACCCTGAAAAGTAATTTAACGTACCTTGGTCCCTGGTTTCTTGTGGCGTTTTCTTTTGGCCTGGCTTTCATACCATTGATCCTTTATCTTTTTATAAGGTCGCAGGATTCAAAAAAATATGCAATAGTATTTTTTTCCGTATTCGCTATCACAACACTGGCACATCCCGCCTCAACAATAATATTTCTTCCGATTTTTAGCATTTATTTGATACTAAATCCGGAGATTATCAAAAAAAATAAGAATATATTCATGATTTCAATAGCTTTACTCATAGCACTGCTTCTTATAATCCTCCCCTTTGATGGTTCTGCTACCGGTTATATTGATAAAATAATCAAAATCCTTACGTTCCCGAGGAGTGCCCCGATCAATGGATTCGTCTCTGTTATGCAGTTCCCGGTGTATATGGGAATACTTGCTTTTGCGCTGTCTATATACGGTTTTTCGAAAACGATTACCGAAAAAGAGATGATGATATTGCCGCTATCGGTTGATGCTTTGCTCCCTCTGATACTGGGTTACATATATCTGGGATATGCGTTTCTTGCTCCTTACGAGAGGATAGTTGTCTATATTTCAGAGTTTCTGATGATACTGGCAGGAATAGGGCTATATAATGTTTTTTTGCATTTAAAAAAAAGCAAAATTGCATTCTTATTAGTTGTTGTCGTTCTGGTTCTCCAGATCAATTCACTTTTTGTATTTAATGGAGATATTCCTCTGGTAATTGAGCAGGAAGAGTACAGTCCCATATTATGGCTTAAAGATAATACCCCGCAGGATGCGGTGATACTCGCTACTCCAAGAAGTTCCGAAGCGATTGGGGTTATTGCTGACCGCAATGTAATATCTCTTATGCGGGGAAGACTTGGTTCGAGCGAGGAAAGCATTAACAAGACCATGGAATTTTTCAGAGGAAATAATGAGACAAGAGAGAAGATTTTAATAGAGTTAGAACCTGATTATATATACAGTAGAGAAAAGCTAAACTTAAGTTCCATAAAAATGGTGCACTTTGAAAATAACTCTTTCATATATGAGGTAAGATGATAGAAATCCTTGAGAGCCTGCTTGGAGGCATATTCTTTTTTTTAATACCCGGCATATCCTGGTGCTTTTTGATTTTCAGGAAAGAAAGATTGGATGTTCTTGAGTTCTTATGTCTTTCGATTGCTCTATCTATTTCCCTTTCAACATTAAGCGTATTTTTTCTAAATGCATTGATTGGATTGAAAATTACAAGGATCAATGTAGTGATAGTTGTTTCTGCTCTAACCGTTATCCCGGTAATAATCCGGTTGTTGGAACAAAAAATAACTTACGATTTTGAGCAACGCAGGGAGGATTGAATAAAATGATTTCTAATATAACAATAGGCAAACACTCAGACGAAACTATGATGAATGCTTTTAGAAATCTTCCTTGTGTCGAGAATTATGTTATCAAAGTAAACCTGTGTACGATTGCATCCTCCCCAATAACGACCAGCGCCGAATCCGTAGAAAAAGTTATTAACAATATACTTGGAATTAATCCTGAAGCTAAAATAAAAATCGTAGAATCTGATGCTACTGCATTAAAAGTTGATAATGCATTCAAGCGACTTGGATACCTTGAGATTAAAAATGCCGAAGTGGTAAATCTATCCAAGGATGATGCTGTGAAAGTGGATATAAACGGGCTTGTTATAGGTACGCTTAATGTTCCTTTAACCCTGTATGAATGCGATTGCCTGATAAACATGGCAAGAATGAAAACACATGTATTTACAAAAGTCAGTCTCGGAACAAAGAACCTTTTCGGACTTATTCCCAGAAAAGATAAGGAAAGTCTTCACCCTTATATTGACAGGATACTTGTGGACCTTATGAGATTTTACAGGCCCTCCCTCACGATCATCGAAGGTAACATGGGGATGGAAGGGCGGGGACCGACTGACGGACAAATCAGGCATGATGATGTCCTGATTGCTGGAGATGATGTTTTAGCTACGGATATCGTTGCATCATCCTATATGGGAATAAAAAATGTGCCGCATCTTGAACTGGCAAAGAAGGTCATCGGGATGAAAGACATTCGGATTTCCGGCGATTCCGGAATAAGAAATCCAAGGACTTACAGGACTGTTGGTCTTTTACCGTACAACATCACAAAATTTGGTTTTTTGACATCATCCCTTGGTAAGCGGCTTGAGATGCTCGGTGATTCTGTTTCGTTTGTGGGAGATGTACTCAGCTCCGTAGACAAAGAGGTGCTCGAGCAGAAAATTTCCTATCGCGATGCAATTCATATGCTTATTCAGAAATCAACTAAAATCAATATATAAGAGGATTAAATGAAACTGAATATCGGAATTATCGGTTGCGGAAACATCGCAAAAACGGTGCATCTCCCAATACTGGTCAAAAATCCTGATATAAATAATATCTTTCTTTCAGATATAGATTCAAAATTAATGAACGAAACCGGGGAACATTTCGGGATTGAAAAAAGCAAAATGGTTGAGGATTACCATCAACTCCTTGATATGGTGGATGCTGTTTTTATTTTGACCCCTCCGCATACGCATTATGCCATTGTCATGGAAAGCCTCAAACAAGGGAAGCATGTATTTGTGGAAAAACCCCTGTGTTTGGAATCCGGTGAGGCAAGGGACATAAGAAAATTAACCGAAAGTACCGGGTTAAATGTTACAACAGGGTATAACCTCAGGTTCATGCCGCAATTGAAACTTGCAAAGGATTTTCTGAAAAAAGGTCATATAGGAAACGTTGTTACAGTAAACGGATATTATCTTGCTGAGGCTCCTTATCTTCGGAAAAATAAATCGTTCTATTTAGATAAAAGTAAAGGAGGCGGGGTGCTAATGGATGGTCTTTGTCATTTAATTGATGCCAGTTCGTGGCTGATGGAGAGCAGCATAATTGAAGCGTGCGGGTTTACGGGCAGTTATGATGACCTGCCGGTTGAGAATATTGCGGATATTTCTATAAAATTCGAAAACGGTACAATAGGTCATCTGCAAGCTATATGGGCGCCACTTTCAGAATATCTTCACACTTCTGAACTCAAATCACTTAAGGTCATAGGGGACAAAGGATTTATCGCCCCTGAATTATACAGCGGCAGGATAAAAGAATACAGGCGCGGAAAGGGGACAAATACTCTTTATCCGAAAAATGCACAGCTTAGAAATCCGATGTGGGCATTGAACAGGTCATATATTGAACAGGATGCCTTTTTCCTGGAAAATATAAAAAAAAGAAAAGCATGTCCTGAAATCCTTAATATATCGGTACAAATAGTTGAGATATTGGATGCCATCAAAAAAGAAGGGAATTATAAGAAAAAATAGTAGAAATAAACAAAATGAGAGTGGAAATATCAGAAATAAGCTCATACTATTTTTTATTCTTTCAAGTGCCTTTATCATAAGAATCATAGGGATAAATGACCATGCTTTTGTTTTTGATGAAGCCATTTATGTGAAGATAGTTAAAGATCTGGCCATTAATGGGTATGATTGGCAGAGTATGCGAATGTTAGGCACTGCCCACCCCCCGATTTATTTTTTGCTCATGTCAATTTTATATAAAAATTTTTATTTTGCAAATGATGAAACTTTTTTTCGTATTATCACAGTAATAATATCAGTTGTTGTTGCTTACTTTATATATAAATTGGGCTGTGAATACAGCAAATCAACTGGAATTATAGCCTCTTTATTCTTTGCTTTTAACCCTTACTTTATAGCTTATTCAAGATTTGCCACGCTGGATATGCTTACCGTTCTTTTTATTACTGTAGCAATTTATATATACTCAAAGTATTTATCTTCTGATAAATTATTTTATTTGATGCTTGCAGGTGCTTCTTTCGGCCTGGCAATATTTACAAAAGTGTACGCAGGTGTCTTCATTGTCGTTATCATAACTCACTTGTTGATAATAAAACGACAACTCATCCGGATCATTCAGTTTATTATTCCGTCGGTCATTATAATCCTCTTGATATCTCTTTTCCTCGGGCAGGGGATTTTCTTACCCTGGAAAATACTCTCTACATCATACGGATGGAGTGTAGGACAAAAAATTGCTTTCAACTGGGCGCCGATAACAGTTAGCACTCACATCGGATTTGTGTCGTTTGTAATCTCAATGATAGGTCTGGGAATCCTGATCGATCTGGCCATTCATAACAAACACCAGTTAAGCAGCTTATATGTTCTTGTTTTCTTGTTGAATATAATTATCTTTACGAGTTACTCCGGAACTCATTTTGCCCGATACTTCCTGATCCTGGCACCATCATTGTGCATATTTTTCGGATATTGCACTGAAAAAATAATTGAAAAAATTAAAAGCCAAAGGAAGAACCTTGCTTTTTTATCCATAACAATATTACTGATCGGACTTTCGTCTGATTATAAGAGTGTCGCAAACGGGACAATTTATTCAGCCACTCTTATCGATGACTGGTGGCATATAGACTCATTAAAGGATGTAGGAAAATACATCTTGAAAAATGATACCCCGTATTATATTTCAGACGATAAGGATTTGAGCAGGGGAGGAGAATTTTTCATAACCAATGCCCATTATCCTGTGCTTGAAGCTTACAGTGGGATGAAAGGAGCATTCTATATGGGAAATACTCAGGATAATATCAATCTATTCTGGCTTGGATATAAACATCAAGCTCTTGGAATTTTCCCTCTTAATTCTATGGATGAAAAGAACGCGACGTATATAATTATAGTCGATGAGTACACCAAGCTTGATAGCAAATATGTCCTTTATTTTACTGATATATCATATTCCTGGCACACGGATGATTTCCTTGATGAATACCTGGTTTATTATAAACTGGTAAAGAAAGTCGATAGCCTTGATGGCATAACATCATATGTATACAAACGGAATACAAATAATACATTTGCCCTGATGCAAAATCCATCGATTTTCATAGGAGAACCTGCAGATAACTGGACGAAAAACAATAATGGGTGGATTTTTGGAACCGCCTGGACAGAAGCTGTTGACAAAAAAAGATATATAAAAAATAATGGATATGCCGGGATAACATTAACCATTCCGGACCATTATAACGATTCAAAATTAGAAATAACATTTAAAGATACAGGTTATGATTCTTTGATTTTTGAAGGTGTCTTTTACGATAAAAATTTAACTCTTGGAAAAATCGAACTTCATAATACGAACAGCACAATTCAAAAAGAAATTACTGTTCCTAAACAAGTTTACTATGATTCAGATGAGTTTAAACAGGGCATTCAACAGCAGTTTTTTATATGGAAAAATGGCAATTCAAGCGTTGTACCTGTCACCAAAGTTTCAATCTCGAAATCCATATCTTAAGGTTTTCATTCATAATTTTTTAATACGTCCCACTAATTGTCCAGTATAAAAAGTATAGATTCGAATGATATCAACCATAAAATAGGATATTATGAATGGATTTTTCATTCTTAATGAAGATATAAAGTAATATAAAAACATAAATATTATTGGTAAAATTAATATTATTAATAAAAATATGATATTTAATTTTATTGAAAGTATTCCTGCGATCAATGCACCGAATAATATCAATTCATTCATGTTGTGCCACATAGTAAAAGAGGCAAACGGGTATTTTCTACAAAATCTCCCGGATCCAACGCCATATTTATAATACTGCTTAACTAATAATTTAAAAGTTTCCCGGTGTTTATGCTCAACTATTGCTTTTGAGCTGCAAAGAATGTTATGACCGGATTCAGTAATTCTTTGTTCATAGTCAAATTCTTCGTATCCACCAATATATTTCTCATCAAAATCACCAATTTCTGCAAAAACGTCCCTGGTGATCGCCATATTTGCACTAACCGGTTTCTTAGACCTTGAAAAATTTTCTTTTGTAATAATAGCATCATTACCATATATCGGCATTAGTTTAAAAATGGACAACTCACCATACAACCCTATAATATTATTTAGATTCAATGTCTTTACACTTCCACCCACACATGCAATGTTTACTTTTCTGAAACCTTGAATGATATATTTAAGCCAGTCTTTACCAGCTTTGCAATCCCCATCGATAAAAACCAAAATATCACCTGTTGAATTCTTTACCCCCACATTCCGGGCATGATTTGCCCCTTTTGCAGGCGAAATTATCAACGTTACCGGATATTCACGAACTATTTCCGATGTATTGTCAGTGGAAGAATCAACAACTATTATTTCATTCGGTTTAACGGTCTGGTTCAGAAGAGATATTAATAGTTCTCTTATAGTGTCCGCGTTATTTTTTGAAGGAATAATGATGGATATGGTTTTTGATGATTTCAAAAAATTTTCCCTCTAATTCAAAGTATCGAAATATATTTTTCTTTATAAATTAAGTAAATCCATACCCATTAAAAGGTATGGATAAGAAGTTTGATCTTTATTTTTTAAGTTTATTTTCCATCACCGCAACTAACAATCCCGCCACCGATATTATCATTTCAAAACCCCCGGTTTTAGGAGCCTCTGCAGGTGATTTTGTGCCGATTGGTGAAGGTGTATCACTTAAGACACGAATTAGCCATGCGTCAGAACCTCCTGCAGTATACGAATTTGTAGTACCTGCCAGAATATAATTATTTCTTGAGATTTCTTGTATTGATGACCCTGAATCATTGTTTTTTCCTCCGAAAGTCTTATCCCACGTCCAGTTTCCTTTATTATCGACCTTAATAAGCCAGATATCAGAATTCCCTTCTCCGTAAGAGGATGTTGTGCCCGCGATAACATAACCGCCATCCAAAGTTTGCACAACAGAGGCCGCAGAGTCGTCATTTACCCCTCCAAAAGTTTTATCCCAAACTTTATTCAATTTATTATCAGTCTTGATAAGCCATACATCTGAACCACCTGCACCAAATGATGATGTTGTTCCTGCAATAATATAACCTCCATCAGATGTTTCCATGACAGAAGAAACAGAATCATTCTTTGGCCCGCCAAAGCTCCTGTCCAGGAGCTTGTTCCCATTAAAATCAGTCTTGATCAACCAGATATCAGATCCTGTATCGTCACTAAATGATGTTGCTCCAATTATAAATCCACCAGCTGAGGTTTCCTGTACCGAAGCTGCAAATTCATCATTTCTTCCACCAAATGTCCTATCCCAGATTCTTGTCCCGGTTATATCAGTTTTTATCAGCCAGACATCAGAACCGCCAGCCCCCCATGAGAAGGTAGTACCTGCAATAATATAACCTCTATTCGATGTTTGCTGGACAGAAACACCATAATCATTATTTTTTCCTCCAAAAGGTTTGTCCCACTCCCGGTTTCCTTCTGCATCTGTCTTGATTAACCAAGCATCAGAACCACCAGCGCTGTATGAATAAGTTGAACCAACCATTATAAATCCACCATCCGATGTTTGTTCTACTGAGATTGCCGTATCATTTGCAGTCCCCCCAAATGGCCTGTCCCATAACCGTTTCCCTTCCTTATCTGTTTTAATTAGCCACGCATCAGAACCACCCGGGCCGTATGAAAAAGTTGAACCCGCAATTATAAATCCACCATCCGATGTTTGTTGCACTGAGATTGCCGTATCATTTGCAGTCCCCCCAAATGGTCTGTCCCATGTTGGTACAGATGCTTGTGCAAAACCAATAAATAATAAATATGCACACATAATAATTGTAACAAGTTTAAAGTTCATTTTTAAAATTCCTATGTTTATTGCTCTGGAAACACTTTCATACATTTTTCCATATAAACTTATCGAAATTGATTGCCTGATTTTTTAATAATAATATCAATAAAATCATCGAACATATAAGAAGTACCTCAATAACCTGAATCAAACTTTCATGAAAAATTTCAAGAAAAATCAATTCTAAAATAACTGAAAAGATCAATGGCTTGATAAAGGTAAAGTTCATGGTTGAAAGATAATAATGCACTATTATAACAACAAAAGCCATAATTGTCATAAAAATTGTGTATGGAACAAGTAAATTTATGTAGTTCAGATACTGTTTTCCGAATATTAAGTTCACGATCTGTTGCGGGAATAAAGCATATGCTATTATTGTAAACAAAGAAATTATTAACATATAAAAAAGTCCTTTTCTCAAAAGAAAAACAGAACCGGTTTTTTTAATATATAACTCACTTGCCTTAGGATAGATTACGTTAGCTATGTTTAATGATAATAAAAATAATATTTTTCCCAATATATTAATAGTGGCATAACCACCCGCCTGTAAAGGATCAAAATAATGTTTTACAATGATCATGTCAATATTTGAGATGATCGCAATTGCTGATAAACTGATAAAAACAGGGATTGAATATCTTATTATATTGGCTCTTTTAAGCGGCTTAAACGGTTTCTTATATTTAATTTTCCCCAGAGGAATAACCGATAAAAATAATACAATAAACAAGGAAAGAACAAGGGAAAACATTGCCCCATTTACTCCAAATCCGATCAGACCAACACCAGATATAAAAAGAACGATCTTTTCCAAAGATATATTTAATCCAAATTGATTAAAATTCTGCATTCCCAGCAGAATTCCTCTTGACACAGGAAGTAATAAAGAAAGAAATACGGCCATACCAAGGAATACAACCGGAATTATAGAGGGGATCCTCAAGAAATCTGAAATAAAAGGGCTCAGGATAGAAAATAAAAGAAACATCAAAATACCCAAACCCAATAATTTTTTGAAACCTTCTCTCATCAAAAGGTAAATGCATTCTTGTTTGTGGCTTCCCATATATACCGAACTGAACCTTGCCACAACCGTTTGAATAGTACTTACAGGTATAAGAATGATCAATAAAAGAGAAAGCAGTGCATCAAGAATTCCATAATCTTCAGGACCAAGTTTTCGCGCCATAAAAGAATGAAAAAAATAACCAAATACAAATGATATT
Source organism: Candidatus Methanoperedens sp. (assembly GCA_027460615.1). GTDB lineage: Archaea > Halobacteriota > Methanosarcinia > Methanosarcinales > Methanoperedenaceae > Methanoperedens. Next base: position 689 of record JAPZAO010000119.1, on the reverse strand, counting down.
CCCGAAGCAAACAGGATAATACCTCCGTGTTTTACCAGGTCATCTTTTTTCATACCCATTGGAAAAATTCATTTCAAACTACAGAGACATCTCAAAAGAGATATCTCAAAAAAATATAATATCGTTTTATGAACCATTTATAGAATTACCAGAGTTCTGACAAGTTTGTGGTAATATCCGCATTACCATGCCACTGTTTTGGCTTCCTGTGACACTGATCACATTTCTTCACGTTCTGTCGGTTCATCTCCTTATTATGGCATGTCCAGCAGTCATCATTAGTCAGGGCACCAATTGGAGTAGAATTAATGTCCGAATGGATTGATTCATTGAAAGCTGAGATGTTGACGAATGTAGAAACCACTGACGGTGCTGCACCCGGATAATAAGTTCCGTGGCATTGGATACATTCTTCTCCGCCTGCTGATCCGTCCGCAACATTATGGCTGAAGTTTAGGGAGGTCACACCAGCGGCAAGATTGTTGTTATGGCAGCTCTTACATTTTCCAAGAAATTGGGTAAATCTTGATGTCTTAGATTTGGCCCAATACGCAAAGCAGAACAATTTTATTTTTCATAGAGCGGATTGTTCTAAGAATATTCCATACCAGAATAGTACTGTAGACTTAATTTCGGCGAGCCACTTTATAGAACATTTAGATAAAGCTGAAGGAAAACAATTCCTGAGA
>JAPZAO010000118.1 GCA_027460615.1 Candidatus Methanoperedens sp. | reverse complement strand
ACGTCGTCTTATGAATCCATCATCAGGGGAGAATTTTGAACCACAATTTTTGCATTTTCTCAATCTTTTTTTCCCCGATTCATTGTACCTGTATCCACGCCAAACACTATCCTGACTTCCACATTTTGGACATTTATAAATCTCTTCGCCCATATTCACCATGAAATTATATGGCGATGAAGATATTTAAATATATCCCTTTAAATTGACAATATCGGATACATGGAGAGATTGCTAAATCTGCTTTTCCTAATACAGGCTATGATACAATGTATAATATTATTTATGATGTGTATGTTGATAGCAATCCCAACCTCTATCACGAGGAGTATGCCTATATAACAAAAAGTTCTAACGGATTTACATTAGGGGTTTTGGGCGATTCTTATGGGGTGGGTATCTCACCAGAAAACAGTCATATATTAAACATATGCACTACTATTGAAAATGCTGCAGAGGGTATTACTTCTAACAAAATATGTAAGCAATATCAAGTTGCAAAATTATGTGATTAGTGAATATCTCTCACATTTATTATTCCTGATAGACTAAATTAATAAAAAAGGTAAATGTATGGATATAGAAGGCATTTCACTGGATTGCAATGAATTTGTAAAATTTGCCATAAAACCTGCAATTGATATATTGAAAAATTCAATTAGAGATAATCAGGAATTAATTTCAGAACTACACTCTTATCATACTTCCATTTACTCATGGCAAATTGAATTACAAGATTGTTCATTAAATTTGTCTGAAAGACATTTTCTATTTGAACAATCGTATAATTTTCAATGCTCTTTTTATCTTGGTCTAAGCGGATATTATCGATATTCTTGGGTTGCATTGAGAGCTTATCTTGAAGTTCCACCCTTCTTTATATATTATTCAAAAAATCCAGATGAGTTAGAACAATGGGAAAACAGAAAAAAAGGATTTTGGTTCAGTAAAACAATAGAAAAAATTTGTAAGTATCAAGATTATAAGAATTTTATTGAATTTTACGATTTAAAAAAAGATATTGAGAAACAACATCATGATTTAAATTCGTTTGTTCATCCGCCTAGATATAATGAGTCTCAATCGCAGTATTATTTAGAGGATATTGGAGAAGATTTTTTAAAATATAACAACCAATTTATTAAGGACTGGAATAAACGTGCGACATTATGTGTGGGTTTATCAAACTTGATTTTAATTATAGGTCTGTATGATTATTTTGATAAATTTAAAGAAAAAGAGAAGGAAATTATCCTCAATACATTAACACCAAAACAAAGAACGGCATTAGATAAATTCTCAAACAAAATGCACTAAACTATATAATATGTCCTATAGAAGATTTTTCATTTAATCTTTAAAATCCTTATATATTCCATTAACAATTCCCATTCCAAAAAAAAACCTACAGTTTCTTCAATTCCTTGAAATCCATAACTGTAGAAATCGGATAAGTTGTAACATTAATCCCGCTCTCTTCAACCGCAGCCATTATATTCGTTCCCGCATAAACCACCACGCCAACTTTCCCTGTTTCAACAGGTGCGTCCAGAACCGATTTACCGGGTTTCCCGATTTGCACAACATTTGAAATACCAATGCCTCTTGCAGATTCCATGATTTTTTCAGCCTCGGGAACAGCCGACGCAGGAATCTCCCGCAGGTTTGCAAGAAGCCTGCCTGAACCCGTATCCACAGCATCAAGAACCCTTGTCATCTTTTTTGAAATAAAAATACGCATCGGGTCAATCGAAGTCCCGTTATAAACAATAATATCCTCAAACCCTACGGCTTTCCTGTTCTTTACTTCCAGCAAGCCGCCATATTTAGGCGTCACAGGAATCCCGCTCTTAAGCAAAATCCCGTCAATCGTTATACTGCACATCGTGGCAATTCCTATTTTACCGTCAGGGATATCAATATCCTGAGCCACTTCCTCTTCCTCTATTAATTTTATATACGGGCTGAAACAATAACCTTCATGAATCACATGCCGCATTATCTCTAACGTTTTGTCAACATCTTTCCTGTCGATTATCGAAGTATTAATAATCACGCTTCCTTCCCCAGTTTTAAGGTCAAAAGTGGTATCATATATGAGTTTCTCTATCCTTGTGATGATGAAACCAAGCCTGTCCCCAACGAGCGCGTTATTAAGTTCATGTATCCCGCTTTCGGTAATAACCCTGCCGTCATAACCCTGGCGCCGGGTGAGGCCGCGCTCATCAAGGATGCGGAGGTGATAACGGACGCCCCGCTCGCCAATGGGGTATCCGCGTTCATTCATCCTGTCGGCTATCAGCCGCGCCCCTATCGGTTCTTTGTTCTCAAAGAGTATCCTCAGTATTTCGATGAGTTTCCTCTGCACCATTGAGTCGATAGTAGTTGTCGCCATTTCACCTTTTTTACACGATATTCAGATAGCGGTTAATTTCCCAGTCATGTACGCTTGTCCTGTATGCATCCCATTCAGCCCTTCCAAGCCTCATGAAATCGGTATATACGTGTTCTCCAAGGGCATCCCTTATAATGCTATCGGTTTCCAAGTAGTCCAGCGCCTCTTTCAGGCTGCCGGGGAGTGATTCAATTCCATGGCTCTTTCGTTCTTCATCGTTCAGGTGGAAGAGGTTAAGTGTGGTTGGCTCTCCCGGGTCAATCTGGTTCTCAACGCCGTCAAGCCCTGCCATCAGGATAACAGCAAAGGAAAGGTATGGATTGCATGACGGGTCAGGGCTCCTGAGTTCGACACGTGTGCTCATGCCCCTGGCTGCGGGTATTCGTATCATGGATGAGCGGTTGGCGCCAGACCATGCGATATACACAGGCGCTTCATAACCCGGCACTATTCTCTTATATGAATTCACTATCGGGTTTGTGACCGCTGTAAAGGACTTTACGTGTTTCTTCAATCCGCCTACGAAATATCGCAGCGTATCGCTTACTTCCATATCCTTTGTCTCATCATAGAAAGCGTTCTTGTTCCCCTTGAAAAGTGAGATGTTCGTGTGCATGCCTGAACCGTTGATACCGAAAACGGGTTTTGGCATGAAGGAGGCATGCAGGTCGTTATTCTGTGCGATAGTTTTTGTAACGAACTTGAAGGTAATTACATTATCCGCTGTTTTTAAGGCATCCGCATATTTAAAATCAATCTCATGCTGTCCGATTGAAACCTCATGATGGGAAGCTTCAATGTTGAAACCCATTTTCTCAAGCGCTACAACAATATTTTGTCGTGTTTCTTCAGCCTGGTCAATAGGAGGAAAATCAAAGTAACCTCCAAAGTCATGAGGTTCCGGGGGATTGATAGCCTTTCCATCTTTTCTCTTGAAGAAAAAGAATTCAAGTTCAGGCCCGTTGTTCATGACATAACCTTTTTCGGCGGCTGCCTCTATCGCTCTCTTTAAAACATAGCGCGGGTCGCCTTCGAATGGCTTGCCATCCGGCCTGTGAACATCGCATATCAGCCTTGCTACCTTACCGCCGCTAACTTCCCATGGAAGTATCTGATAAGTATTTATATCGGGTTTTAGTATCATGTCCGATTCTTCTATCCTGACAAATCCCTCGATTGAAGAGCCGTCAAAAGCTATACCCGATTTTAATGCTTTTTCAGCCTGTGATACGGGAATTCCAACATTCTTTACATTTCCCCCGATGTCAACGAACTGGAGTCTTAAAAATCGTACCTGGTTTTCTTCTATCGAGCTTAATACATCTTCGTTTGTTTTAATCATATTAATCCCTGACTTTTTACCTTTATTACTATTTGTGGTTATAAACCATTCGGGATGGTGCCTGTCATATGTTGATGCATATCTTCTTCCAGCGTTGGATTAATTATTTTTCATTGATGGTTTTGTTAAATCAAAAAGCAAAATAGCCACAAGACACGGAGGTCTCTGAGTTATTATTTCCCGGTGTCCCTGTGCCCCAGTGGCTGATATTATACCAAAACCAAATTTTTTACAGAGTCATCAGGTCTAAAGCTTAATATCCTCATTCTCAACAAGCAACCTGAAATCCTCAAGGCTCAGGCGTCCGTCCTTCTTGAATTTCTCTTTCGCCTGCTCACGTTTTCCCATATTTTTCTGCTCGTCCTTGCTTAACTGGGCATCCTTCATCTGTTCAAGGTAAACTCCAAGTTCATCCCTGAGTTTGGGGATTTCAGCCTTGAGCGCGCCTATTTTCTTTCTGAGAGGATTGATGCCTTTATATTTATCAGACAACTGGGCATGATAGGAATCCGCCTCTTTGCGAAGCGCATCTATCTCTTTATAGAGCGCAATCATTTCCTCATGATATTTCTGGGATTCCTGCGCAAGCGCCTGGATCCGGGCATGGAGGGAATCCATGTCCGTATAAATCTCTTTTCCTTTGCTGTATTCTTCTGTTATCTCGGAATGTATCACGTTAGCCTTTTTAGTGGCTTCATACCGCTGGCTTAATTCAATAAGCCGGTTAAAAATATTGATTTCAAGTTCAAGAGGGATGTCCGCGGTCAAAAACGTATTTAATTCCTCTGCATATGCTTTCTCAAGCGTTTCAATCCTTCCCCGCGCGGTCAGGTTCAGCTCATCGCGTGTTTTCTTCAGTCCGCCTATTTTTTCGCCGAATTCCTTTCCTTTCATTTTTAACTGGTCGCGCTGCGATTTTAACTCTGCAATCCTCGCATTGACTTCATCACGTTTTTTCCGTAATTCACTTGCTCTGGCGGATTGCTCTTTCACCTTTGCATTCAAACCGTCGCGTTTGACCTTTAGCTCCTCTCCGCCATTGCTGTGGAGAGATATGTCTTTGAATATGGTTCTTAATTCTCTTTCTTTTTGCTCGAGCTGCTGCCTCAGTTGATTGATTTTTTCCTTTAATTCCCTTTCCGGAAGCTTCGGGAAAACTTTTGGTGATTCTATGCTTACATTATTGGTTTTCTGTTCATTAACAGGTTCTTCCTGTTTGGCAGGAACAGGGACATCAACAGCAGGTGTTTCCACAGCAGGTGTATCCGCAACGGGTGCATCAACAGCAGGCGAATCAACGGTATTACCAGCAACAGGTGCATCTACAACAGCCTGGGTATTTTGTGTATTTTCCGGCTCGGTCAACTCAAATCCCCCCTTTTTGTTTTTCCCAGTAAGCAACAGCATTATTATGGCTTTCGATCCTGCGTTTTAACCAGTTGTGGCGCCCTTCGATTTCATTTATTTGCTTATCGGCATCCCTTGCGCCTGTATCCTGCTTCGGTTTATTCTGGAGGGATATCAATTCCTTATGGGAAGAGTTTGCCCCATTTAAGATATCGACAACGCCTTTCCCTGTAACAATTAATCCGGCTTTGCGGGCTTCGGATTCGAAATCATAAAGGAGTTTTTTGATTTCCACGATTAGCTTTTCCTCATCCTCGATATTTTTTGAATTTTGAAGCCTTTTCTCAAATTCATCTATTTTGCCTGAGATACGCATGATGTCCTGGATGTTGGGCGCTTTTGCAGAGCGCATTTTTTCAATGACTTTACCGAATAATTCTTCCCTCAGTTTTTTTGCCTGGTGGAAATACAGATAATATTTTTCATTAAGAACCGTGATTCTTGCCTCTGTTGCCCCTATCTCTTTTTTTATTTCCTGGGATTGCTGTTTGGAGGCAGCCAGTTTGCTATCGAGTTCTGAAAATTCAGAATTAAATGTCTTAAGAAATCCATTATGCTTTTCAATAACCTGTTCGATTAACCTGTTGCTTTCAATAATTTCAATCATATTTGTATCATCTGCGCATGAGGGATTCCCTCGATAAATATAACCGTATCCGGGTCGATGCACCCGCAAGCCACTGCACATGCTATTGATTTTTCACCTGCGATATTGGCCATTGTCGCGCCGGACAGGGCGTCTTTCACGTCTTCCTCGCAAACTTCGTCGCCTTTATAGAAACACTCGTCCAGTTTAAGAACAAGAATACCTTCCTTGAATTTCTTCCCGATAATATTCCTATCGCAGACGGCTACTATTTTTTGCCCTTCGGTATCATATTTTTTCATATACATGTTCAAACTACCCTGAACCGTTCGTTACTTGCTTCAATAATCTCTCCGGCGCTCTTTAATTTTTGTATCATATCTTCAACTGTTTCTTTTTTGATTCCAGATTCTTCTGCTTTGGATATAATATCTTCTAAAGGCGCAGGACCTTTATATTCATCCTGTAGTTCCTTGATTATTTCCCTCAGTACCTTAATCCTGTCGCGCTGGCTCTTTCCCATCCCCACATTGATTATATCAGCATCAAGCTTTCCTGTCTCAGGGTCGGTCATGACCTGCTTTAAGCTTGCCATCACAATCCGGATGACGCGGGCTGTATCATCAGTAGTTATAACATCGCTCAGGCGCACGCGGGCGCTCGCCTCAGCCAGGCGGATAAGCGCTTCAAGCTGGCGCGCGGTCACAGGCACCGGGGAATTGGGGTCTTCGCCCTGTTTTCGTAATCCAAGATAAAAGTCAATAAGCTGCTTTCGCGCATCATCCTGTATTATGGGAAAGATGTTCCTCTTGGTATAAGCGATATACTTGCGCAGCATATCAGCCTCTATGACCGGCTGGATTACCTCCATTGCAGTCGTTATCTGTTCCTGGCTTATCCCGGAATTATTAATATTTGTCCTTCTTACCGAAAGCTCGCCTGCGTAATGCGCTTTCAGGATGTGTTCAGCTATCGCAGTATCCCTGCTTACCATGGGTTCATCTGTAAGGATGAAAATCAAATCAAACCGCGAGAGGAGCGCTGGGGGCATATTGATCTGCTTTGCAATATTTTGTTCGTACCTGTCAAACCTGCCAAATTTCGGGTTAGCAGCCCCGAGAAGCGCGCAGCGTGATCTCAAAGTCGCCATGATTCCTGCTTTTGCTATACTGATTGTCTGCTGTTCCATCGCCTCGTGCATTGAGCTTCTGTCGTCGGCTTCCATTTTATCAAGTTCATCCACGCAGGCAAGACCCATATCCGCAAGCACAAGGGCGCCGGCTTCAAGCGTCCACCGTCCCTTCCCAAATTCATCCTTGACAGCAGTCGCGGTAAGACCTGCCGAAGTTGAGCTTTTGCCACTTGTATATATACCGCGTGGCGCAAGCCGCACGGCATAGCGAAGCAACTGTGATTTCGCAACACCCGGGTCGCCCACAAGGAGAACATGTATATCGCCGCGTATGCGGGTACCATCAGGCAGGTTTTTGGGGATGCCTGAAAAAAGTTGCATCGCCATAGCTTCCTTGACTTCTTCATAACCGTAAATCGAAGGCGCTATCGAGTATATGACCTTTTTATAAACCTCTGGGTCTTTACCAAGAGCAATTATCTCTTCTATCTCCTCTTTTGATATTTCGATATCATTAAACTCCTTATCCTCTTTCTCAATAGATATGCCACCAAGCACAAGGTCAAAGAAGGTAGTCTTTTCCTGTTGTGGAGTATTTCTTTGATACGAACGTAATATCCCAGAGACTACTACGCGGTCACCTGGAGCTACAATTCCGGCAAGGTCATCATCTACATCTATATCCAGCCCCTGCGGCTGCTCGCCCCCCCGGAGTTCATCTGGTGATTCCTGTATCTGTAGCCTCTGCGCATCAATAAATTCAGATTCTTCGGTCACCAATTTAAAAATTCCTTTCTGGCCGCCACATTCATTGCTTTCGCATGCAAACGGCTCAATAAATTTGTTTTCACTCTGAGGCATAAATGTAACATGATTGCATCTCTTGCATTTGAAAGCCGCATTGATTATTTTTGGTCTCACTTCGGTAGCTCTCCTGATAAGACCCGATACAGCTATCAGTTTGTTGATGTCGGCGCTCCGAATATCCCTTATCTGTGTGCATTCCGGAAGCCCGATAATCCTGATATGGGTATTAACAAAATCAACATCAGCAGGAAGGTCAATTGCCGAAAGAGCCTCATTTGCATGTTTCAGCACCGTTTCGGGATGCTCAATCAATTCCCGGGCAATATCCGGGTCATAATTTAGAAGATCAGTGTACTGAACGAACAGACTGCGTTTTTCAGGATAATTATTTGCAAGTTCAATTATGTCTTGCTTGCTGTCCTTGTAATAACGGATTAAGAATTCTTCCCAAACTTGAACTGATGATTGTACCATTCTGAATCTATCATAAAGCCCGAAGGGTATTTCAATGTTTCGAACCTGATTATACTTGAGGTTAGATAATGTCAATCAAGATAAATTTCAATGGCGTGAACCATCTTGCAATGGCAACGGGAGATATGGACAAGACAATACGTTTCTGGAGGGATTTGCTCGGCATGAGGCTCGTGGCAGGGCTCGGGCAGCCGGGCTATCGGCATTACTTTTTTGAGATATCGCCGAGTGACCTGATAGCATTTTTTGAGTGGGAAGGGGTAGAACCCATGATAAAAAAGGAACACGGTGCGCCTGTTAGCGGAAGGTTCGGTTTTGACCATGTTTCTTTCGGGGTTGAGGAGGAGGAAGACCTCTGGAACCTGAAAGCCAAGCTTGAAGCCGCAGGATTCCCGGTATCGGAAGTGATAGACCACGGTTTTATCCATTCCATTTACGCCTATGACCCGAATAATATCCCTATCGAGTTCAGCCATAACGTGAGTGGGATTGATGTCAGGAAGGAACCGAGAATGGGGGACATAAAGCCCACAAAAGCCGCGCTTGAAGGGCCGGAACCCCTGGATAAATGGCCGGAAGTCAAACGCATTACCCTGCCTGGGGAGAGGATAGTCTATCGTGGGGTGGGAAGCGAGCTTTTCCAGGGGTATGAAAAGGGATGAAATAGGGTTCAGGCATACTCCCGCAGCTCTTCAGCTAACTAAAATTATATGCATCTTTTTTTTCAGGCGCATGTATCTAAGAAGAATAGCAGAGTGTCAGGACAAATTAAAAAGATTATTCTTCTGGAGTTTCTTCTTCTGGAGTTGCCAGTGAAGCCAAATATTCCTCATAAGTTTCATTTGGTCTTCTTGTAAATACAATCGTTGTATCTTTATGTTCTTTCTTTCCAGAACCAGAACTTCTTGAAATCCATCCACTTTTCTGTTTCTTCTTTTCTCCGCTTAATTTCTGGTGTTTTGAAGATGTTTGGTTTTTGTCGCTCATAATTTACTTTCTATAACTTGTTTGGTTTGTGAAGCTATAAAGGAATATCTTGGATATTACGAGACCGTTACAATATGTGTTGGTAAATGACCTTAAAAAATGAATGTTTTGGTGGGGCAGGCGCACATTCGCTTTTGCGTGCACCCTTTAGGGCGGGGGGCGCAATCCTAATGATAGCTTTATTTCTACATGTGAACCATCCTTAAAGCTGAAAGTTCTCTTTTTCACACCCTTGTTTATATCCATGTGAACTCCTGATTGATTTTTAATAACAAAAATAAATATAAGTTTTTAACAAATATAAATATTGATACAATATGAAAACCTATTGCGATTCCAATGCAGGCTCTCAGATAGAACCGGTTTTATGGAATGCAAAAGAATCTGTTTGGATCATAAGTCCTTGGCTGGGAAAGGATTATGCAAAGCGACTCGCATCGTTGTCTCAAAAAGGAATCGAAGTTAGGATTATTACAAGTTTGAATGATTTTAACATTGATTCCCTTGAGATTCTTAAAGCTTCTGAGAATACAAACCTCAGATTGATGGTTTTAGACAAAAAGAAGGTTGCTTTTATTCATGCTAAAATTTACATCATAGACAACAAATATGGGTTCTCAGGTTCAGCAAACCTTACTTACAGTGGGTTGAATTCCAGTGTTGAAAACCTAAGCATAGCTGAAACAAACGAGGAAGTACAAAAGATAAGAAATGACTTCATGAACTTATGGATGACTTTTGATAGAAAAAGCATGTCCAATAAAGAGCTATCTTCTGGGAGTTCCTTTTCAATAAAAGATGCATTGCCGCTGTCCATCAACTGTGAAGACATGAATAATCCTAATATCAAAGGGAAAGAACTCGTCTATCACCCATATTATTTCTTTGAATTCAGTCTTAGAGCATCGGTGGGAAAATCTCCTCCGGTTCTGTTTGAAAACAGTGGTTTCGTAGTGTTGGATGCGTTAACTCGTCTAATAATCAACGATAATCTATTAAGCTCAGAGATTAAAATTAATTTCAAAAATGACTATGTTCTAAAGACCGAGAATAAATACCGGTTGACAATTCATCAACCAATCATTCGTGACTTTCGAGAAGCAGAGGAACTGGTTTTAGATTACATCATAAAGAAAAATACCAAGCGTTATACACAAAATTATAGAAACAGGTCTTATCATAAAATCTTCGTCCCTTACGGAAACAGCATCAGGTTCATAAAAAGCGGTTTTGTCCAAGTACCTATTTGGTATATCGATATAGTTGAATCAGAAAGAAGACGCTACGAGAATGTTGTTCTTGGAGCATCTGGCAAGAAATGGGGCGAGGTTGTTCACTGTCCTGAGTGCCAAAAGAAAATCTTGATTGATCAAGCGATTATCTGTGAGAGATGTGGTACAAAAGTTTGTCAAGATTGTATCAAAAAAAAGGGGCTTATTTTCAAGGAAAAACTATGTGTATCCTGTCACTCAAAATCAGGATAACTGCCAACATGAATTGAAACCATCTCACAAAATAAACGATTTTATATATCTCCACGACAAAACAAACACCAATGATAGAAATAGAAGTAAAGGCACGCGTTGATGACGCAAAAAAGATGGAAAGGGCAATTATATCATTGGGAGCTACACCTATCGGGATACAGGACCAGGCAGATACATATTATAATGCGCCGCATCGCAATTTTGAGAAGACTGACGAGGCATTGAGGATAAGGGTAGAGGACGGGGATGCCTTTCTGACATACAAGGGCCCGAAAATTGATAAGGTATCCAAAACAAGAGAGGAATTCCAGACAAAGATAAAAGACACCGAAACCATGGGGAACATACTGTCATCGCTCGGATTTATCCCGGTGGCGACGGTAACAAAAAGAAGAAAAAATTACAGGCTCGGGGATTTTTTTATCTCCCTTGATGAAGTACATGACCTCGGGAGTTTTATTGAAGTTGAGATTCCTGTAAAAAATCCCAAAAATTATGAGGAAAAGGTCGATAGTATTTTAAAAATCATTGAAAAACTGGGCATCAACAGGACAGCAACAATCCGTGAATCATACCTGGAAATGATTCTTGGGAAAAAATAATAAAATAAACCCGCGATTGTTCGCCTGTAATAGAATAAATATATATACTGTAAAAATCTTTTCAGCGCCTATGAGCGTTTTCAGCCTGCTTAATCCTGCAATCCGGGAAGCATTGAAGAAACAGGGGTTTGTCTCCCCGACTGAACCGCAGGTAAAAACAATCCCGTTAGTTCTTGCGGGAGAACATATACTATTGATAGCGCCGACCGGTTCCGGTAAAACAGAATCGGTAGTGCTTCCGGTTTTTCACAGTTTTATGCAGAATAAAGAAGAAGGGCGCATTAAAGGGGATGAAAAGCGGGGTATTTCAGTCCTGTATATCACACCGCTTCGCGCACTTAACAGGGATATGCTGTTGCGTCTTGAATGGTGGGGAAAAGAACTTGGCATAAAAGTTGCTGTCAGGCACGGCGACACGACAACTTACGAGCGGCAAAAACAATCTCTTAAGCCGCCGGATTTTCTTGTCACAACACCCGAAACTCTCCAGGTGATGCTGACAGGGAAAAGGCTTCGCAATAATCTCAAGACGGTTTCGCATGTAATCATCGATGAAGTGCATGAGCTTGCATCATCGAAAAGGGGCGCGCAGTTATCCATCGCACTTGAGCGGCTTGTTGAGGTCGCAGGGGAGTTCCGGAGGCTCGGACTATCCGCTACGGTTGGAAAACCCGATGAAATAGCACATTTTCTTGCAGGAGCGGACAGGACTGCCCGCGTGATTGAAGTTTCGCTAATTAAAAAACTTGAATTTAGTGTGGTATGCCCGAAGCCGACGCCAGAGGATAATGATTCCTCTAAAAAACTTATGTGCACGCCTGAGATGGCCTCGCATCTGCGTGTAATCTCGGATATCGTCGGAAAACACAAATCCACCCTGATATTCGTAAATACAAGGGAATCTGCCGAGATGCTGGGCTCAAGGTTCAGGATGCTCGGGATGCCCATCGGGGTGCACCACGGTTCACTTTCAAAGGACGCGCGTATCGAGGCTGAAAATAACTTCAAGAACGGAAGCCTCAGCGGTCTTATATGCACCTCCTCGATGGAACTGGGTATCGATATCGGCGATATTGACCATGTTATCCAGTATATGTCGCCGCGGCAGGTGACAAGGCTGGTACAGAGGGTGGGAAGAGCGGGACACTGGGTCGGCGAGAAATCAAGCGGGACAATCATCACAACCGGGGCAGACGACGCTGCCGAATCCTGCGCTATCACACGGAGGGCGAAAACCGGCCAGATCGAGATTATCGATATCCATGAGAATAGCACTGATACGCTTGCGAACCAGATATGCGGGCTGGTGCTGGATTTCGGAGAGATATCCATTGAAGGTATTTTTTCAATCGTTAAAAGGGCATACCCTTTCAGGGAACTGAAAATCGAGATGCTAAACCAGGTTATTAAGCAAATGAATGATAACCGGCTTATCTGGTTTGAGAATGACAGGGTTGGCAAGAAGAGGAAAACCTGGCAGTATTATTATGAAAACCTCTCCATGATACCGGATGAAAAACGCTTTGAGATTTTCGATATTGTGAGCGGAAGAACAGTGGGCGCGCTTGACGAGGCTTTTGTTGTGGATTTTGCTGAAGCTGGCGCTGTCTTTATCGCAAAAGGCGAGATGTGGCGCATAATCGAGATAATAACTGAAAAGAGCAGGATCAAAGTGGAACCGATAAGCGATCCCGGCGCCGATATCCCGAACTGGGTTGGCGAGGAAATCCCTGTTCCGTATGAAGTGGCGCAGGAAGTGGGAGCCATAAGAAAACGTTTTATGGCAGAAATCACGATGGGTGAAAACACTGAAAAAATCATCGAAGACTACAGGAAAGAGTATCCTGCGGATGATGAAGCAGCCAATGAAATACTTGAACTGGTGCGGAAACAGCAAAATGCAGGTCTTACTGCACCTGCTGACGATACAGCTATCATCGAGCAGGACGGGAAATCAATCGTTATCAATATCTGCGGCGGGCATAAAGTGAATGAAACCCTCGGGCGCGCGCTCACGTCGCTGCTTGCTGCAAGATTCGGCGCAAGCGTGGCAATGGAGATAGACCCTTACAGGATAAAGCTTGAGCTTCCAAGGATGCTGAATGCCGAAAAAATAAAAGAACTGCTCCTTGCCACGAGTCCAGACCACATCGAACCTATCATCGAAATGACGCTTAAGAATACCATGCTGCTCAAATGGAAGATGGTACATGTGGCGCGAAAGTTCGGCGCGCTCAGCCGCGATGTGGATTATGAGCGCATCAGTATGAAGAAACTGCTTGAGGTTTTCGAGCACACGCCCATGTACGATGAGGCTGTGCGTGAGATTTTCCACGATAAGCTTGATATAGCGCGCGCAAGAGAGGTTCTGGGTAAGCTCCAGGGCGGAAGCATGAAGCTTGTTGTACAGCCCATAAGTCCTATCGGGGAAGCGGGTTTCATGGGCGGAAGGGAACTGATGGCGCCAGAGAGGGCTGACAGCTCTATAATGATGGCTCTTAAGAGCAGGATTATGAACGACCATGTGATACTTGTCTGCCTGAACTGCAAGAAATGGAAGTCCAGTACGGTTGTTAATAGAGTGCCCGAGCGCCCCGAATGTCCATTGTGCGGTAGCAGGCTGGTTGCGGCGCTTAAGCCCTGGGAAGAGGAGGAGGTCAAGCTTGTGAAGAAGCCTGATAAGGAAAAGACAGAGGAGGAGAGGAAGAGGACGGCAAGGATTTACAGGAATGCGAATATCGTTCTTTCGCACGGGAAGACTGCGGTTATAGCGCTTGCTTCGAGAGGGATTGGGCCTGAGACTGCTTCCCGTGTGATACGGAAGTTGAGGGAGGATGAGGAGGAGTTTTACAGGGATATTCTGATTGCTGAGAGGAATTATGCGAAGACGAAGAGGTTCTGGGAGTAGGGGATTATACTTTGGAAAAAAGTTGTAATATTAAATGGTGCCCTAATTTTATTGTTGTCTCAAATAAATCGTCTTTAATTTCGTGTTCCATTTCAAATATTTTTGAGCTATCTATCTCATGTGCAGCTTCATTGGCAACAGAATTAAACGCATTAAACCATGGTAAAATATGGTAGTCTATAATCTTATTCTCTAAAAGCGCACTTGATAAATGGTTGATATTTGGATCATCCACCTTAATTTGGATACCATTTGTTTGGCAAATATGCTTACAAAGCCCTTCTATCAGAGCCCTCATGTCGCGTAAAGCAGGCATATATTCTTGCTTTTTAATTTCTTCATCAATTCTTTGTATCTCTTTTAAAAATTCGGTCAGTTGAATATTATCTTTTTTCATTCGAACTATTTTTTCATACAGAACTATCTCTCTATGGTGTAGTTCAAAATCCTGAGGGTATAAATATTTTAATTTATTTTGGAACTCTTCGATAGATGCGTCTATATTTATAATTTTAATCAGCATCCGGGAATACTAGCCAATCTATTTGTCTATATGGCAAAATTGCATAGGAAAAGCTCCGGTATAAATCATATTTCCTAATATGCCGTATTCTTGCGATCCATAGTTGTTTAACATCTGCTGTATTTAATATTCCAAACAGTGTAATTTTGAATAAATTCGCGGTTGTAAACGAATCTCCCTCCCTTCCATAATTCAGATACGGAGCATCATAAAAATAATAATCAAACGGTGTTCTTTTGTACTCCTTTATCTGACTTAAACAATTAGAAAGCCATCTCTCAAGAAGAGCTGGTATCTCTTTATCACCTATTTTATGGAAAAAATAGAAAGAAGCAGGAGTATCAAAAAATCCTAACTCTAGTGTATACTTAGCGTCTTTTACATCGTTTTTTTGATCTTTTACTATCTCTACGAATAGGCTTAAGCGGTTTTTATTTACATCAGTATATTTTGCACCGTAATAAACTGATAAATTTGATTCTGATTTGTATTCTTTTTTATTTATAGAAATCTTATAAAAAGGGTAATTTAGTTCACGTGAAAAACTCTTAATCATGTCCTTAAATTCATCATAGCTAATGTCATATTTAGGAAACATAAGCACCATCTGTATTTATCATAATTTTATCAGCACTTTCAACCTTGCTCGCTTGTTATTTAAAACCTCCCCGAATCTACAAGCACTCGCCCCCCATCGCCCCGCAGCCCCACGCCGCAGGGAAAGCGCGCCGCCCATGCACACTCAAAGGACGGCGCCGATTCGGGCATCGTAATAACTCAAATCACAACATCGTATTGAATTCTTCCACAGAAACGCCAGCTTGCTTCAGTATTTTCCTTAAAGTTCCTTTCTTCAGGGGATTATGAAGCGGTACTACAAACACCCGAAAACCTTTCTTGAGAACAACATGGTCACCCTTCCCCATTCTCACCTCAAACCCCAATTTTCCCAGCACTTTGATTGTCTCTTTTCCAGAGATTACAGGCAGCTTTTCAGGCACTAACTTCCACCGCAGAGATTTCGGCTCCTTTCCCCAGCGCCTTTACTTCTTCATCCATCACTTCCAGAACCAGCTCTATAGCCTCTTTTACATTTCGAAGTGCTTCCTCTTTTGTTTCACCCTGGCTGATGGCGCCAGGTAGCTCAAGGCATTGGGCAGAGTAGCCGCCTTCTTCCTCTTTTTCAAGAATGATTGTGTATTTCATCGTCTGGAAATATATCGTTTATGAGTTAAAATGTTTTCCAATACGACCTTTAAACTGTGCGGTACTCGTGCCGCCCCCATCGCCCCGCAGCCATTGATTGAATGAATTACCCGGTAATTATTACGCAATACATATCCGATTCGGGATGCGGGGGTTTATCGGTTGTCCCTGTGTCTATCCGTTCATCAGGATAACCGAGCCGTTCGCAAACTGAAATCCGCCTGGATAAATGGTGTGATTTTAGAAAATCTGCAACCTCAACAGCGCCAAACGAGGAATCCGGAAGAAGAAAAACATGTTTCCCTGCTCCAAGCTCCATCAATAGCTGTTTTTTAACATTTTCGATGTCACGAGAATGCGCAGAAATTACAACGAGATTCTCAATATCAAGGCGCAGTCTTGCGCATGCCAGTTGCAGCGAAGAAACCCCGGGGATAATCTCGTCCCCATCCCGCGCATATTTCCCAAGACCTGATAGCATCGGGTCGCCGGTTGAAAGAACGACTGCGTTTTCGGGCAGCGATTTTAATGTATAATCCGATAGCTCGCAGGCTTCGCATTTTATATGTTTCCTTGCAAGTTCAATCGCCCGTTTTGAGCCGAATATTATTTCAGCGCTCTCGATTGCAGATATTGCTTCCTGCGTCAGGAGATTCGGGCCTGCGCCTACGCCCACAATTATCATCGTAAATCACCGCTGTCACGCAGTATCGTGCCGTTCCTGTTTAAAAGCACAACCCTTTTTCCTGAAGCCCTGACAGCCTCCGAAAGTCCACGGTCGATGAGAGGATTATCAGGATTGTCATCTATCATTTCCCGGACTGTGAGGTAGCCGCTGTCTTTTAAGAGTTCCGGGGATGCCCATTTCAAAATCAGTCCCGCAAGTCCGCAGATTATTACGTCGCTATTATCTTTTGCTGCTTTCAGACCCCGTGAAATATCGCTCCCGATAAGTATAACGGTATAATCAGGAAAAAGCATGTGGGAAAAACGCATCCCAAGCCTGCCTGTCGTAAGTACAATCTTATCCGCATTCCGGATAAGCTCTTCTTTTGTCTCGCCCAGATGTTCATTCCACGGTTCCACAAATCCAGTGGTACCCAAAATCGATATTCCTCCTGTTATCCCGATTTTCTCATTCAGGGTTTGTTTTGCTATCTCTTTGCCTTTCGGGACAGAAATTGTGACATGGGCGCCCTTTAATCCAGTTTCAGCCAGTGCCTCTTTTATTGCTTCCTCTATCTGGCGCATCGGGGAAGGATTGATTGCGGGACTGCCTTTTTTAGAACCTATCCCGGCGCCAGCTTTTATTACAATAGTCTCATATTCCCTGGCTTCTGCGATAATTTCAATTCCACCTGTTACATCGGATGCATGGTCGCCCTTGTCTTTGATTGCAGCAGCTTTCCCATGTGACGCCCTGACAGGAAGCGCTGCACGTATCCCGATTGGTGTGGGGACTGATATTTCAGATACCTCTTTTTTCAATGACAGGACAGCCGCCTTTGCCGCGGCTGCGGCGGTTGTTCCCGTGGTGTAACCGCGCCGCAAAAGTGAACCATCTGAAAGGAACACATAACGCCCGCTGGATATGCGCGCTTTGAGTTCTCGAAGAGGCAATTTTGCTCTTGCAGCCCATTCATCAGGGATTTGGAAATTGTTAACAGGGTCTATCATCTTTGTTCTATTGATTACTGTATCTATTATTAAGCATACTTTTTTCTCATAGAAAAAGTAGAAATACCACGAATGATAATTATAATTTATGGGAGCATGCCAAAACTTGTAATAATCTATGGCACAGGTTCGCACAATACCGAGCGCATGGCGCAGGCGATAGAGGAAGGCGCAAGAGAAGAAGGTGTAGAAACGGTCCTGAAAAACGTCAATGATGCAAACAAGAATGACCTCAACGAAGCAGATGCCATAGCAATCGGTTCCCCGAATTATAACCATGCCATGATGCCCACAGTCCAAAAATTCCTGAATGGGCTTGCAGATATCGAGTTGTCAGGAAAAACCGGTCTTGCATTCGGTTCTTATGGCTGGAGCTTTGAAGCGACAGAGGGAATTAATAATAAACTGGCATCGTTTGGAGTTGAAATGGTAAAAGATTTGAACATAAAGAGGATGCCTGGTGATGAAGAGCTTGAGATATGCAAAAGGGTTGGCTCATTATTAGCGTGCAAAATAAAAAATAAGGAGGCAATATGTGCAGCGTAGGAGATTCTTTCGGAATAGAGCTTGAAGGCGGCATGGAAGCGCATGAATATGTGTGCAATCACTGCGGAAAGTCGTTCAAAGGGAGTGGCGCAGGTCAGAAGTGCCCGAAATGCCATTCAACCGATGTAAAATGCATCGAATAAAGACCACGTACTAAAAATCGTATTTATATAATCAAAACCAAACTAAATTGAATAATAACGGAGTTGATAAAATGGTCGTAGAATTAAAAGAGGGCGTGTACTGGGTCGGAGTTGTTGACTGGAACATCAAAAAGTTTCACGGTCATGAGTATTCAACGCACAGGGGCACAACATACAATGCTTACCTGATAATCGATAAAAAAACAGCCCTTGTCGATACGGTCTGGGGTCCTTATTCCAGCCAGATGATAGAGAACATAAAGAAAATAATCGATGTCGGAAAAATTGATTATGTGATAGCAAATCATGCCGAGGTTGACCATTCAGGCGGGCTTCCTGAGTTGATGAAGCTCATCCCGAATGCAACGGTGGTAGTCTCGGATAAAGGAAGGGAGAGTATTCCCAAACATTATCACCAGGACTGGAATTTCAAGGTCGTAAAAACAGGCGACTCAATCAGCCTCGGTGAAAACAGTCTTGTTTTCGTTACCGCTCCGATGCTTCACTGGCCCGACAGCATGTTCACGTATCTTACAGGCAGGAATATCCTGATGCCAAATGACGCCTTCGGCCAGCATTACGCTTCCTCAGGGCGGTTCAATGATGAAGTGGATATGATAGAAGTGTACCAGGAAGCCATTAAATTCTATGCAAATATCCTCACGCCTTTTTCCGACCTTGTTGTCAGGAAAATTGATGAATTCAAGAAACTGAATATCCCTGTGGATATCATCGCGCCAAGCCACGGTATTATCTGGAGGAAAGACCCGCTGCAAATCGTGAATAAATATTATGAATGGGCAACGGGGGGCAACGATGGCTCTGCTGTTATAATTTACGATACCATGTGGAATGCCACTGAAAGGATGGCGCAAGCGATAGCAGAGGGGCTTGCACAAGAAGGCGTGAAATTCAAGTTGTTCAACATGGCAGTGAGCGACCGCAACGATGTGCTTACAGAGGTGTTCAAAACCAAGGGAATCATTATCGGCTCACCCACGTTGAATAATGGTCTCTTGCCCACGATTAAGCCAATACTTGAAGATTTGAAGGGATTGAAGTTCAAGAACAAGGTTGGCGCAGCTTTCGGGTCTTATGGCTGGAGCGGGGAGAACGTGAAGCTCATTGAGGAGACTCTTGAAAAAGCGAGGATAAAAATATTGCAGGAAGGTATTAAATTCAAGTGGCAGCCCACGGAGGAGGAACTTGGGAAGTGCGTGGAGTTCGGGAGGGCGTTTGCAGGGAAGATGAAGGGCGGGTGATAATTAACCGCAGATGAACGCCCCGAGTCGCGTCTGTCTTCGACACGCTTTGCGAACGGGAGGGCGCAGATACGTTTATATGAGGAAAACGCTAACAAGCCCCTGTACCCCTTCAAATAGTGTGTGGTGACTTGATGCCTCATCTATTTGTATGTTAATACCGTCTTACTTTTTATATATATACCTCCATAGTAATATCGGAATCGTCATTGTCATGAACCACAAATACAACATATAATCTCCATATTTGAATATATATATGGTTACAAACGCAAATATCGTCGTATATAACAATAGTAATCCAATTGAAGATATAATCTTTTTCTGTATGTTCAAATCGGAAGATAACACTATGGCTATCGATACATACATCGATGTATATCGTATGTTGACATTATGAATATTTTGAATATGAAACACCTTAGATATAATCACATCTATTAATATGCTATTTAAATATATTTTCTCATCTATTATAATAATTATTCCTGTTATTATAAGAAATTTGATTATCGTATTAATTTTAGCCATATTATATAGGTCAAAGATATGAAAATTATCATACTTGTTTGCCATAGGTATGTATCAACGAAATAAAGGGCATTGTTATAATACATTAACGTATATGAAATGGTCATCAATCTTATCATATTCAACGTATTGATTATGAATAATCCTAAGTTGATTCCGTATAATTTATTAGTAACACTTGTTGGGTATGATAAGATCATAGAACATAATATGATCATCTCATATAAGCCCGTACAATCGATTACTATTTTGATGCTGGTATTACCTGGCAAAAAAACTGTGTTGTGCATTTGGAATGAATTTATGCCGAAAAACCTTAATAAGTTGTTGAGTATAAACGCGTATGTCAGGCGATGTCCTAACAGAATCCCTTCACGCTCGCCTGGCGGAATTCAATTTCCTGTACGGGCGGAAAAAGAATGCTTCGCATTGATTGCGCAGGAATTTCATGCTGGCAATGCTGCGATGTGAATGTCTTCGACCGTCACGATATCAAGCGCGTACTGAATGC
>JAPZAO010000117.1 GCA_027460615.1 Candidatus Methanoperedens sp. | reverse complement strand
TTAAATCGCTTCCTGCAACTCTTAAACCAGAAACTGCATCACTTCCTGAAGTTGTATACGAATCAATAGAGCTTGAGGATCTTACAAGTTTGATTAAACTAAGTTATGGATTTGAAGAATCTTATACGGAAGACGATGTCATTTAAACTTTCAAGATGCTGTACGTTCAGGGTTGAATACACATCGATCCCTGCGTTCAGAAGCTCCTCTGCGTCCTGATAGCGCTTGGCATGGCGGGAATTGGGGGCATTTGTATGGGCTAATTCATCGACGAGTACGATCTTTGGCCGCCGCGCCAAAACACCATCTAAATCCATCTCCGCAAGCTGTATGCCTTTATATTCGGTAACAATGAGGGGAATAGTTTCCAGGCCTTCAAGGAGTGTTTCGGTCTCTGCCCTCCCGTGTGTTTCAGCGTAACCGACAACAACATCTATTCCTTCCTGTTTGCGCATCCTGGCATCAGAGAGCATGGAATAGGTTTTCCCGACTCCAGGTGCGGCGCCAAAATAGATGGTCAGTTTTCCACGCTTTTTGGCTGTTTCTTCCTGCTGGGCAATTTCCAGAAGGGATTCCGGTTCCGGCCTTTTGTCTTCTGTATCTATCATTGAAATCTACTTCATACTGTCCAAAACAAGATTTAATTTTAAGACATTAATACGTTGCTCTCCTAGAAACCCGAATTGCCTGTTCTCAACGTGTTCAAGCACCAGTTTATTTAATGTTTCTTCGCTGAGATTGCGTGCTTTAGCAACACGGGGTATCTGTACGAGGGCGGATTGCATACTTATGTGCGGGTCTAAACCGCTTGCTGAAGCTTCCACAAGGTCTGAAGGTACAGGAGTCTGGATACCGGATGACTTCAGTAGCTCTGTTCTATTGGAAATCTGGTCTATCAAATCCTTATTCGTTGGCCCGAGATTTGAGCCTCCGGAAGCCAGTGGATTATATGGATAACCTGAAGTGGCAGATGGACGCGACCAGAAGTATTTCTGGTCTGAAAAAGGCTGCCCGATAAGGGCTGAACCAGTGAGATTGCCGCCAGAATCGTATAGGAGGCTTCCACCTGCTTCTTTTGGGAAAAATAACTGCGCAAGTACGGTTACTGCGACGGGGTAGATGACACCCACAAGTACCATCAGGATTGCAAAGAGTTTTAGCGTAGTCTTTATGGTTTTCATTTCCTGTCCTCTTTAGTGCATAAACGCGCTTATCATAATATCAATGATTTTTATCCCGATAAACGGCGCTATTATCCCGCCGAGTCCATAGACGAGCAGATTGTACATCAATAGTTTTTCAGCAGGCATCGGGCGGTATTTGACGCCTCTCAATGCAAGGGGTATAAGCATAGGAATAATGATTGCGTTAAAAATAACAGCCGACAGGATGGCGCTGTACGGGTTCGCAAGATGCATGATATTGAGAATATCCAGTTGGGGATAGATCGTGACCATTGCCGCCGGTATGATGGCAAAATATTTGGCAATGTCATTGGCAATGCTGAAAGTCGTTAGAGTCCCTCTTGTTATCAATATTTGCTTTCCAATCTCGACAATATCCATTAGTTTAGTCGGATTGCTGTCCAGGTCAATTATATTTGCCGCTTCCCTCGCAGGCTGTGTTCCTGTGTTCATTGCAACTGCCACATCTGCCTGCGCCAGTGCAGGCGCATCGTTCGTGCCATCTCCTGTCATGGCTACCATATGACCCTGCTGCTGGTTTTCACGAATCAAACGAAGCTTGTCCTCAGGTTTTGCCTCTGAAAGAAAATCATCCACACCC
Organism: Candidatus Methanoperedens sp.; assembly: GCA_027460615.1. GTDB lineage: Archaea > Halobacteriota > Methanosarcinia > Methanosarcinales > Methanoperedenaceae > Methanoperedens. The sequence goes on along the minus strand of JAPZAO010000117.1, from coordinate 1,085 downwards.
GCTTCTGCTGCAATTGCCGCTGCTGTGAGATGGTTATCGCCTGTTATCATAACAGTCTTGATACCCATTTTCCGCAACTGCACAAATCGTTCACGAATACCGCCTTTTAGAATGTCCTTAAGATGTATTACGCCCAGGATTTGAGCATTATGACATACAACAAGAGGTGTCCCGCCTGATTTTGCGATACTTTCCACCTTCGGTGGAAGTTCGGAGGGTACATTTCCACCTTTCCTTTTGACATACTCCATGATTGCATCGGAAGCGCCTTTACGATACGATTGCCCGTCAATATCAACTCCGCTCATGCGTGTCTGGGCTGTAAACGGGATGGATTTCGAAGTGTGAGGCAGCTCAGTTAGACGCATCTGGTATTTCTTTTTTGCAAGTACGACTATGCTTCTTCCTTCAGGAGTCTCATCAGTCAGGGATGCAAGCAGTGCCGCATTGGCAACATCCTCCTCGGAACGACCGCTCACCGGGATAAATTCCACCGCCTGCCTGTCACCAAGTGTAATCGTTCCTGTTTTATCGAGGAGAAGGATATCCACATCCCCGGACGCCTCGATTGCTCTCCCCGAAAGGGCTATCACATTTTTCGAAAAAAGCCGGTCCATGCCCGCAATTCCGATAGCAGGCAGGAGCGCTGCAATTGTTGTCGGTGCCAGGCAAACAAAAAGTGCAATAAGCACAGTAAGCGAGACCGGCATGCCCTGCCCGGCAGATTTTACGCTGTATATGGATAAGGAGCTGAAATTGATAACCACAAGCAGAAAGACCGCTGTTAACGATATCAGCAGTACTTCCAGTGCAATCTCGTTCGGGGTTTTACGGCGCTTTGCACCTTCAACCATGGCAATCATCCTGTCCAGGAATGCCTCCCCAGGATTCGCTGTTATGCGCACGATGATCCGGTTGGAAATGACTTTTGTCCCGCCTGTTACAGCGCTCCGATCTCCGCCTGATTCCCGGACAACCGGGGCTGACTCACCAGTGACAGATGATTCGTTTACGAGGGCTGCGCCTTCAACCACTTCACCATCGCCGGGAATCATCTCTCCTGCTTCAACAAGGACGTAATCCCC
>JAPZAO010000116.1 GCA_027460615.1 Candidatus Methanoperedens sp. | reverse complement strand
CAAACGGGCCCAATGCACTAAGATTTAACATTAATTCGTTCTCAGCATCTACATGCTTGACATGGTTGGCATCTTCTGGAATGGGTTGTGGAACTCTCCATATATAACATCCTGCCTTCCCTGTACAGCTCGAATATTTTGTCGTGTTCCAATGTACTAACCTCGTTCTTACTGTCACATCAACTCTACTAACTCCTGCTACAGAATTTGGACAATTGAATGGTGCAATAATAAGAGGCCCGTTAGGAGGAAAACTATTCAATACATCATTTATAGTATATGGCCACTGTGCCTGATTTTCTTCAACTACCAATCTACCTCGGATATCGTTCCATAGCTGTGTCTCTTCTGCTGTAGGAGGCTCTTGCGCTGTTGCTATTGCTATCCAGCTAAGGGCTGCCAACAGTAACATACAGAATCTTGCGATTCTTTCTTTATTTCCTGTCCCATATTTCATGTTCTTACCTCTTTAATTTTTTACTTCGTTTTTCTATCACCTCATTATCGAAGAATGAATACTAATGTTGTAAATCTTCTTTTTAGACTTTCAAAATACACCTGGATTTTGCATCATTTAAACTTTTCGGAATCGACTCGTGCAAGCCATTGCAAAATAAGATACCAGATGGTGATGTGGAAATAACATCAGATAACATGGCTAAAATATCGATGCCAATTGAATTCCTTCTCAATTAAAGCTTATATCCCATAATGCCGTTTATCCTCGCTGTGATTCCTAAAACAAAAGCCCTCCTCATCGCAGGCACAGGCAGCGGCGTAGGAAAAACCACAGTCGCAATGGGATTGATGGCAGCCCTTGGCAAAAACTATAAAGTCCAGCTTTCAAGGCCGGACCTGATTTCATCGATCCGTGTCACCACACACGAATCTGCGGGCGCCCTTCCCGGAATCTTGACTGCATGCAAACCCACTCTCTAAAAAATGATATAATATGAACATTCGTTACTATATTGATCCCGAAACAGGTCTGCCCCATATCTACAGGCATGATGTGTCTGAGGATGAAGTGAAAGATGTTTTATTAAAGCCAGGCGAAGACCGTTCAGGCAGAGAAGGTTCAAGGGTTGCTATGGGTAAAACCCGTGCAGGACGCTATTTGAGAGTAATCTATGTTCCTGATCCGGAACCAGAAAGTATTTTTGTCATAACTGCCTTTAATTTGAGTGGCAAACCATTAATGGCTTATAAACGCAGGAGCCGAAAGAAAAAATGAAGAAAAATAAATTTCCAAAAGGCTGGGATGAAGAGAGAGTGAAGAGGGTTCTATCTCATTATGAAAAACAAACTGAAGACGAAGCCGTAGCAGAGGATGAGGCGGCTTATAAGACCAGAACCCAGACAGCGATGGATATCCCGGTTCAATTAGTTCCTAAAGTGAGGGAACTTATCGCAAAGCATCAGGCATTACATGATGTGGAAACAACAGCAGATAACATTGGGTAAAATAATCGATGCCAATGGAATTCATTCTCTATGAAATCTTCATGCCATTATAGTGATGCCAATTAAAACAAGCGCACTCCTCATCGCAGGCACAGGCAGCGGCGTAGGAAAAACCACGGTCGCAATGGGATTGATGGCAGCCCTTGGCAAAAACTATAAAGTCCAGCCTTTCAAGGTCGGACCGGATTTCATCGACCCAAGCCACCACACACGCATCTGCGGGCGCCCTTCCCGGAATCTTGACAGTTTCATCATGGGCGAGCAGGGAGTGCTTGAAACCTTCGCGCGCGCTTCGCAGGGCGCTGATTTTTGCATAATAGAAGGGGTGATGGGTCTTTATGACGGCATCGACGACACAGAAATAGCAAGCACCGCCCATGTTGCGAAGATTCTCAATGTGCCGGTGATACTCGTTATCAACGCGCACGGCGCATCGCGCAGTATTGCTGCAATCGTTAAAGGTTTTAGTGAATTTGACAGGGTAAATATCGCAGGGATAATCCTCAATAACGCAGGCAGCGACAGGCATGTTAAGCTCATAAAGGATTCACTGCAAAGCGCCGGCATCAATATCCCTGTAATCGGAGCGCTTCCAAAAAATCCCGAATTATCAATCCCGTCACGTCATCTTGGGCTTCACATGGCAGGTGAGAATAATCTGAATATTGAGAAGCTATCGGATTTTATTGAAAAACATATCGACATGGGTTCTGTGAAAACAATAGCGAATGATTTTGATGCGCCTGATATCGCTATAAATGAGCGCCGTGAAAGATTCGATGTTAAAATCGGGATTGCTTATGACAGCGCGTTCTGTTTCTATTATGAGGATTCATTCGATGAACTCAAGGTGTCGGGAGCAGAGCTTATATTTTTCAGCCCGATGACCGACAGGCTGCCGCATGTGGACGGGATTTATCTCGGAGGCGGATATCCTGAGCATTTTGCACAGGAACTTTCCGCCTCCGGGACGCGCGATGAAATAAAAAGAGCGGCAGAAGACGGGATGCCCATCTACGGCGAATGCGGCGCGCTTTTGTATCTGAATGAAAGCCTGAAGACCGACAGGACTTATAAAATGGCAGGCATACTTCCTGCAAGTTCGAGGATGACTGACAAGCTCCAGGCACTCGGTTATACCGAAGCTGAAACTGCAATCGACTCACCCATTGCCAAAAAAGGTAAAATTACAAGGGGACATGAGTTCCATTATTCAATAACTGAATGTGACAGGGATGCGACCCTTGTTTATAAATTGAGGCGGGGTAAAGGGATTGTTGACGGGAAGGACGGTCTCATGGAGCATAATACCATGGCAAGCTACATGCATACACATCCTGCTTCGAATTCTTTTGATGAGTTCTTGTGCCAGTGCAGGAAATATAAATCGAGATAGAAACCTTTCGCGTCCGGCAACGGCGGCGGATGCGAGCGACGAAAAATATTAGCCGCGGAGCTAATCACCTTAATTTCCAGAAGATTTTTCCATTAGTTCTCTAATCTTAACTAATTCATCAAGAATCTTCAAGTTAACATCTTCTTCGTAAGTTTCTACAGCCAGGGGTTTTTTACCTCTCACAAATCCCATTATTAACTCTCTTAAATCCTCAAATTGTTCCATTCCTTCAATTGTTATTTCGGCTATCCTACCTCCATTTGCCGGGCCTGAATAACCAGCAGTTTGAATTTTGATGGATGCTATTCCAAGATTTCTTGAAACAGGACCCTGGACAATATCGATATTGGTTATTCTATTGTAAGGCACAATTCCTGTGTTCCTGAACCATACACCTCTTCTCCAGATGAGTTCATTCTGGGTAAGTTTGTAAAGCATCGTGTCGTAGTATTTTGGGATCCAGTAGGATACGAATATCAAAATAGCAAGAATAGGTATCAAAAAGCCTAGAATTAATGTAAATGGGGCAAGAAATAAAACAGGAATGTACCATGTTAAGATACCAAAGACAGTTGCTAGCAATAAATAAGTGTAATAGAGTTTCCTAAATTGTGGAGCGGGTCTAAATTCTTCGCCGATATTTATTTTTTGAATTTCTCTCATGTCAGTTCACCGTAACATTTAAAATAAAAACATAATATTCATCCTTGAAACTTGGATTGTTTGCTTCCCTCGCCTCAAAAGCAAGGTTTGTAAATCTCATGGATGTATTGCTCAGCTTTTCCATATATTACCCTCTCCATTTCTTTTGGTCATAGTGTTAAAAGGACTTATAATTTCCCCCTCAAAGATGTGCGCCTGTTTTGATTGAATAAGGTTTTGTTTTGTGTTCCTATCGCCTCTCCGAGCATGAGAACAAGCGCATGATGGCAGGAGAGTCACATATACCCCGTATAATGATACACGGACTTGTTAGCGGTCAAAAAAAAGTAAAATTGGATACTCCAAAAGCGACACCTCGCTTTATGCGGTGTTGGGGTATGGCGCACCATACCCCTCGACTTTGCTAAAGGTTTCAAACCTTTTGCAATATCCACAAAAAGTTTACATCATATAGCTCTCAGGTCCGGGCATCGGCATCTCGGACTTCTTCTCAGGGATATCAGCCACAAGAGCCTCCGTGGTCAGCATCAGGGCAGCTATGCTCGCTGCGTTCTGGAGCGCCGTGCGCACCACTTTCACAGGGTCGATGATGCCCGCTTCTATCATATCCACATAGGCGTCGGTCTTTGCATCATAGCCCATGTTGGGATTGGTCTCACTTTTGAGCTTCTCCACAACCACGGAACCTTCCTTTCCCGCATTCTCAGCTATCTGTTTTACCGGTTCCTCAATAGCTCTCCTGATGATATCCACGCCAATCATCTGGTCGCCTTCAAGGGACAGGTTATCAAGTTCCTTTGCAGCCCTCAAAAGAGCTATTCCTCCGCCAGCCACCACGCCTTCTTCAATGGCCGCCTTGGTCGCGTTCAGGGCATCGTCTATCCGCATTTTCTTTTCCTTAAGTTCGGTCTCAGTAGCCGCACCCACATTTATCACGGCAACGCCGCCTGACAGCTTGCCGAGGCGCTTCTTGAGGTCAGTTATCTTATATTCCGATTCCTCAAGCTTGATGCGCCCTTCTATTATGGCTATTCTCCTCTGGAGATCATCCTTCTTGCCCTGCCCTTCTATGATGATGGTTTTATCCTTATTCACCCTTATCTTCTTGGCGCTTCCAAGGTCTGAGAGTTGTGTATTCTCAAGCTTCATTCCCGTATCTTCACTGATGACCTTCCCGCCTGTGAGCGCCGCAATATCCTCAAGGATCTCCTTTCGCTCATCGCCAAAGCCCGGCGCTTTGATCGCGCATACCCTGAGCGTGCCCCGAAGGATGTTCAGCACAATGGTCGCAAGCGCCTCGCCGTCCACATCTTCTGCAATAATCAGAAGCGGCTTGTTTTCCTTAACCACGGATTCCAGTACAGGTATGAATTCTTTCATTGCGCTTATCTTCTTGTCATACAGGAGAATCAACGGGTTTTCAAATAAGATTTCCATTCCTTCTTTATCCGTGACCATGTACGGTGAAATGTAGCCTTTATCAAGCTGCATTCCCTCCACGACTTCAAGCGAGGTTTCCATGGATTTTGCCTCTTCTACCGTAATGACGCCGGAGGCTCCCACTTTATCCATGGCATCCGATATCAGGTTCCCGATTATTTCATCATTATTTGCGGAAATGGTTGCAACCTGTGTTATTTTTTCTTTGGTCCTGACCTCTTCGCTCATCCCCTTGATGGTTTTTACAACAGTTTCGGTCGCACGGTCGATACCGCGCCTGATTTCAATAGGATTGGCTCCTACAGTGATGTTCTTCATACCTTTGTGGAGAATTGCCTGCGCAAGGAGCGTCGCTGTCGTTGTCCCGTCGCCCGCCACATCCTGAGTCTTTGTCGCCACTTCCTTTACAAGCTTTGCCCCCATATCCTCGTAAGGGTCTTTAAGGTCGATTTCTTTGGCAATGGTTACCCCGTCATTTGTAATTACCGGGCTTCCATAACTTTTTGAAAGCACCACATTCTTGCCTTTCGGACCCAGCGTTATCTTCACGGTATCAGCCAGCTGGTCAACTCCTCTCATGAGCGCATGCCTGGCTTCATCACTGAATATTATCTGTTTTGCCATATTATCCCTCTATCTTTGCGATTACATCCTTTGATTCAAGGATGAGGTATTTTTCCCCGTCCACTTCAAGTTCTTCCGAACTGTACCCTGTGTATAAAATCACATCACCTTTCTTCACAGGGAATTCCTTGTCTTCAACTGTACCTGTTTCCACCACAATCCCCTGTTTTTTCTTTTCCTTTGCAGTCTCGGGAATGAATATCCCGCCTTTTGTCTTTTCTTCTTCTTTGACCGGTTTAATTAAAACTCTTTTACCTAATGGTTTTATTTTCATCAAGTCACCTTCTAATATAAAATTTTTTCAAATGAACGTGTTGGATTATTTATCATGTTTGCAGTTCATAAATAATTATCGTAATTGTACGATTGCTAATTGAATTTAAAATCAAGTTTATTCAGGTCTATTCTTCCCATTGTCCATTTGTAATAATTAAGATGGACGAATAAACCAATAGCTATCAACAGGTAACTGAAGATATAAATTGAATCAAGCAGGGTTCCCGTGTGGAATCCTGCGCTCAATTCCTGGTGCGATACCCTGGAAAATATCTCGTAAACATAGTCGCCGATAGTACTGATAATTATCCCGATTATTACGATTGTAAACGTGATGCTCTCCCTTTTTTCCCTTAAGGAGTGTTTCCTGTAAAGGAATAGTATCGGCAGGAGCATAAGAACTATTGCATTATCTATAATGCGAAAGAGTATATTTGTCAAAGCCTCAACATTGAATTCAATGCGGTAATTTAAAAGGTATAAGATGATTATATAATTGCCAAGAACACACATTAAAAATATCGCAGCCCACTCTTTTTTATGAAACTCTGTAAAATCTGTTATCTTTAAAACATTTATACAGGACATAATCAAAAAAACGTATGCAATGCCTGCAATTATTAAAGAGATAAACGGAAATTGACCGAATAAATCATAAACGAGTGTCCAGAATTGCCCCACATTGACCAGAAATAAGAGCAATATGAAAGGGGCGATATATAAAAAAACCATCCTTAATTCCCTTTCATAACTGAAAGCAACCTTAAGGGATAGCAAAAACGCGATGAAAAGCGACACAAGCATCATATATACGGTGTAAATCCCGGCGACGTTACGCGGTAAAACCAAAGTGATAAATGACAGCAAGACGATTGCAGGAAATGCCATCTTCAAAAATAACCGGGGATTCATAAAGAATTGATGAGATTGATTTAATTTAAGCTTTGTGGATATTTTTTGATAAGTACAATTAATGCAAGCATTACTATGATTAACCCAAGCACTCCCGCTTCGGGCCCAAAATTGCCCCCGGTAAGTATATTCGTTCCGGTAAAACTGGTTTTCATTATACCTTGCCCGCGGTTCAAATTGAATATATTATATTGTAAAAAGTTCCATGCAAAATGGAATGTTATGGCTGATACAAGCCCGTAGTTGAGATAAATTATCGAAGCTATAGCGCCAAGAAGGCCGATTACCGTGAATGCAATCATCAGTCTCTGGATATCAAGCCCGGCATAAATAAAAGAGGGAATATGGATAGCAGAGAACATAATAGATGAGAGTATAATGCCCGTCTTGATTCCGGCTTCATCAGCAATATTTTGAAGTATATTGCCCCTGAAAGATACCTCCTCGCCAACGGCGACAAGAATCTGGAGAATAAAAAACGAAAAAAAGAGCACGGGATTAAAATTGATGCTTTCTATCCTGACCAGGCCTGCAATGATTTCAATAAAAAATATAATCCCTATCAAAGCAATTCCATATGACAGGCCCGGCACCGGTTTCTTTCCCCAGAAAAGACTTTTGCTGAAGTAAAAAATCACCGCAAAAATGACAATGATATAGACGATGTAGGCAGATGCAGGAAAGACCGTAACAAGAGTCAAATTCACGGAAAGCAGCCCCAACATCAATAAATAAAGAACAAGGCTGTTGGTTAAGGGTCTCATACCACTTCCTGCGATGTGTCGAGGGTAATCCTGTCTTTTATATGAACCTTCATCCTTTTTGCGGGAGCGATTTTCCCCCTGATTTTTGATACGATAAGGTGATTGGTAATATTGTCACCGTTGATACCGACATCAAGGTCAAAAACCACATCGCTTTTATTCACTATCATATTCTCGACATCTTTATTATGCGTGTCCTTGAAAACATAAAGATAACAAATGCTGCGGGTCATTGAAGTCAAATCGTATATCTGGCTTAAAAGACGCCTGATTTTATCCTTGTTTTCAATGATATCTATGTAAAATGAAAAATTATCGATCATTATCCTGGTATCTTCATCGGCTTTCACCTGTTTTAATGAGTGTCCGGTGAACAGCGATATTTCATCATTCCTGCTAATTGATACAGGGTTAAAATACCTGTTCACATTATCCTGTATCTCAGTATCGCTATTTGGACCGACGACGAACATGCAGTTTGAAGTCCCCACGGCGTGACATTGCGTTTCATATGCGCTCATCTCGGTGTCAAGAAGCGATGAAAGAAGCCCCGCAAAAAGACCCGCATGATAATAACAAATCCCGTCTTTAAATCCCGAAAGCTCACTGCATTCCGGGCAATTAGTAAGTTCTATTGTAAATCTCTTGTTCTTCGGATTGATATGGGGAAATTGAATGCTTGAATGTTCTTTTGTTTTCAGGAGTTTCGTGAATATTTTACTGCAGAGATCTCCCAGGACTTCAACGGCTTTTTCTTTTGTCCAGAATTCGAATTTCCAGAGGGTATCTTTCGGGAGTTTTATGCTATCCACAAACAATTTTGCGTCGTTTTTCGCATTGGTATAGGAGAGGTCATACAGGTTTTTTTTGAATGTGAGGGGCTGCTTCTCTTTTTCCTCATAATTGAATTTACTGTAAATATCTACAAAAGAGATATTGCCGGTTTCAAATCCGAATTCTTTTGCATTGGATAGTATATTTTCCGGCTTGCGCTCAGTGGTAAAGTAAAGAACTTTCCCTACCGATGAAAGCTGGTAAATCAAAACTTCAGCCATGGATTTCGGGTTAATAAGACAGCAGACCACGGAACCTGAAGGTATTCCGCCGCCAAGCAGACTGTCTAAAAGGTGCACTCCCGAGGACTTTATACCGGTTTTTCCATCCTGTGACTGTATCATTTTAAGGTTATTTCCTCTCTTTCATTATTTATGTGTTGTGTGATTGTTTCAGGCTATTTTCATTCTCTTCAAATAAACATAAGCCTGAATGAATTTAACTTGATAACAGGCTGGGTGGCAAAGCACAACGGGAAAATAATTGATATCAAAACCGCCGAGACATCGCTTGAGGAGATTTTCCTCAGATTAATGAATTGAAAATTGATTTCTTATATCTTTTTTCTTATATCCTTTTCCATAAGTATGCGTTTCTTCTTAAGTTCATTAATGTTCCACATATAATAACCCATGATAAAAATAAAGAAGATAAAAAGTACAAAAAAGAAATAGAACAATAATGTCGGGGAATCTTTAAGCTGGTATTTCACTGTTATTTGGCCATCCTCGGGATTGGGCTTTTCCCAGATAATCACTTCTCTTCCTGACGCATCCTGTGTAATGTTATCCGGAGGCGGCTGGATGAGACCTAAAAATTTGGAGGTTGCAGTGTAATTTAAAGGTAAAACCACCCGGATTGTTCCATTTTTGGTTATCGGGTAAATAAAATCACCGCCGCCTGGCTGTGTATATGCGACCCATCCCGAAAAGGGTGAGCTGAAGTTCATCTCAATGTAACTTTTCCCGAGAACCGGTCCCATTGAAGCATTGAATGTAACATTTTTACCGGAATAATCTACTGCGACCGGATTCCTGAAATTGGTATCAGGATTGCCGTTAATAATGAAATCAACGGAAGTTTGATTAACGACATTTTCCACAACCTGCACTGAAGAATCTGTCAGGTAAAAAACAGTCGTATTTTTAAGCCCAGGAAGTTCGTATTCTGCTGGATTCCCGGCCTCTATCTGCGGGTAAACGCATCCTGATACAAGTATTAAAAGCAAAATGCCAAGAATTAATTCCGGTTTCATTGATGTACGGAATAATATCCGCTTAAATCTTAACCATTTCCATACCTTGCGGGGGTGTAAAATCCTTTGATGTTGTTAAATCAAAATGCAAAATAGCCACAGAGACACGGAGGTCACTGAGTTATTATTTCTCGGTGTCTCTGTGCCTCCGTGGCTAATATTTTATATAAAAAACCAAACTTATTACTTAGCCCATATCGTCTTTATAAATACGAAATATACTCTTCGTATGTGGGTATCCTTCCCAAAATCGCGATAACAGCGGCAAGTTCTGCCGAGCCTAGATACACCTTTGCATTTTTACCCATCCTATTATCAAAATTGCGCGTGGATGTCGAGAACACCACTGCATTATCGGCAACCCTTGCCTGGTTGCCCATGCACAGGCTGCATCCGGGGATTTCCATCCTTGCGCCGAGTTCTTTCAACCTTGAATAATCGCCTGTTTCTTTTATGTGTTTTTCGATAAGCCTTGTCGGCGGTGCAATCCATGTTTTTGATGCGATGCTGTCTGCTTTCCCCAGTATCGCGGCAGCCCTGTCAAACTGTTCAAGTCCTATCATGCATGAACCGATAAACACCTCATCGATTTTTTCACCGGCTGCAAGTGAGAGCGGTTTTATGTAATCAGGGTCGTTAGGGCATGCAAGCAGAGGTTCGGTTATTTGCGACAGGTCGATTTCAATAACATCGGCATATTCCGCATCCGCGTCTGCATGGAGTAGCGTGGGCTGCTTTAACCATTCTTCCATCGCGCCTATGCGCATTTGCAGCGCTTTTGATGGATATCCCTCGCTGATAAGCGCTCTTAGTATGGAAATATTGGTCTTGAGGTAAGACACAACCTGCTCCTGCGACAGGGCGATTACCGCAGCTTCAGCCGAGCGCTCGGCAGAGGAATCCGTAAGTTCAAATGCCTGCTCGACTGTAAGGCCGGGAAGTCCTTCTATCTCGATTATCCTGCCGTTAAAGATATTCTTTTTGTTTTTCTTTTCAAGGCTGAGCTTGCCCTGTTTTAGCGCAAAATACGGGATGGCATTAACAGCGTCCCGTAAAAAAATACCTTTCCCGGTCGTGCCTTTCCACCTGACAAGCACGCTTTGCGGCATGTCAAGCGGCATGACACCAAGAGCTGCGGCAAAAGCCACAAGGCCGCTTCCGGCAGGGAATGAGATGCCTATCGGGAAACGAGTATGGCTGTCGCCCCCGGTTCCCACCGTATCGGGCAGGAGCATCCTGTTCAGCCATGAATGGATTATGCCGTCCCCGGGTTTCAGGACAACTGCGCCCCTTTCCCTGAAAAACCTGGCAAGTTCCGTATGCATTACCTTATCGGCGGGTGTGGGATAGGCTGCGGTATGGCAGAAAGACTGCATGACCAGAGGCGCTTCGAATTCAAGGCAGACAAGCTCTTTTATCTCATCTGCTGTCATGGGGCCTGTTGTGTCCTGTGAGCCCACTGTTGTGATTTTTGGAAGACATGCCTGACCCGGGCGCACGCCGGGAAGACCGCATGCCTTACCTACAATTTTCTGGGCAAGGGTATAACCGCTGCCTGAAAGTGGCGGTTCGACTGGTTTAATAAAAATATCATGTTTTTCTCCGAGGGCATTATTGGCTTTTCTTGTAAGCTCTTTCCCGATTATCAAAAGAAGCCTCCCGCCAGCCCTGTATTCATCAGGAAGCGTTTCGGGTTCAAGGTTAAATGCTGCCAGTACACTCCCGTTTTCACCGCGAATCTTTCCGTTCGCGAAATCTATTGTAACCACCATGCCTTTTTCAAGCCCGGACACATCGCATCTTATGGGAAGAGCGCCGCTGTCCCTTGCCGTGTTAAAGAAAATGGGCGCAACCTGGCTTCCGAGGATGACCCCGCCTTTGCGTTTATTAGGAACTCCGGGTATGTCTTCCCCTATCCACCAGATAAGTGAATTTGCCGCGGATTTCCTGCTGCTGCCTGTCCCGACCACGTCTGCCGCGAACGCAACCGGATAACCCTGTTTTTTGAGTTCCCTGAGTTCCGAAAGCGCGCCGGGGTAGCGGGATTCGAGCATGGAAAGAGCGTGGAGCGGGATATCGGGACGCGTTCCGGCATGTGAGGCAGGTGATAAATCGTCGGTATTGACCTCGCCTTGCACCTTAAAAATTATAACTTTTTGAACTTTTGGGATTCCGGCGCTGTTGGTGAACCATTCGGCCTTTGCCCAGCTTTCAAGGACTTTTCTGGCATTGGGATTTGTACGGGCAAGCTTGTTGAGCTTATCAAAGAAGCCGAATATCAAAATAGTGTTTGACAGGGCATGAACAGCCTCATCCGCAAGCCCGTCGTCTTCAAGTAATTCAATAAGCGTCTCGATATTATACCCGCCTTTCATCATGCCAAGAAGCCTGACAGCTTCACGGGGTGTAAGTATGGGGGATGATTTCTCACGAAGCGCCAGATGCCTTAAAAGCTTTGCTTTTTCAAGCGCGGCAGGGTCAACGCCAGGCGGGATATGTTCTTTTAAGAGTTCGAGGATGAAGTCTTCCCTGCCTGCGGGAGGGGCAATCACTAATTCCGAGAGGGCTTTTACCTGTTCAGCGTTCAGGGGCAGGGGCGGGATTCCAAGGTTTTGCCTCTCAGCAATGTGTTTTTTATAATTGTTTAGAACTTCGGGGAACATTTCGTGCCTGAAGAGGTTTGCAATGTCTATTAATTTAACGCAGAAGGGATAATCGACAGGCTAATATAATGATTTAAACCACAGAGGACACAGAGAGCACAGAGAAGGTGGACTTATATTTTGAAGAAAGCCTGCATCATCGTTCCGCCCGCAATTTGAGAGCCTGATTCATCTCTTCAAAGCCCCGCAGTGTGTCCTTACCCAGCGAGCGCGCAAGCAGGGGAACGAGTAAACCAGTAAAGAGCTCGCGCTGTACAAATCGCACACCTCCCGCTTCAAGCGGCTCGATGGTGAAAATGTGTTCACCGTCAAACAGACCGGGTATCAGGAAGTGTCCCAGCCAGCGCAGTTCGCGGTTTGGTTCTGCCTTGAGAACCTTTGGCCGGAAAGTCATGCCTTTTGCACCTGAAGGCTGGAGATACACCTGAAGTTGTGCGCCTTTCCTGGGTTCCCCGCTGGCACGGCGTATGAACGGGTTCCACTCAGGAAAATTGGCAAAATCGGTGAGCAACTGCCATACGCGCTCAGGAGAGGCGTTTATTGAGATTTCGGTGCGGAGTTCGGTCATGGTTCACTTTCGTTTATGTTTTTCAACTATCATCTATGTGAAAGAGATTTATGAGAGCATAATCTTTTTTTAAAATTAAGGACGACAATTTTTCATGATATGAATACGCGCCTCGAGATTCAAAAACTTATTTTGCAAAAGTTTATTAAGTAAAACTTATAATGAACCTTAATGGCTAAAATTTATATCCTGTCTTACAGTTGAATAAAAATTGAGCTATAAAAAAAGAGGCATATGGTGCTTGTCTGTCAAGAGTGCGAGAATCGTGAAATTTTTCGTAGAACATACCAAGGTCTTTCCTGTACTGCACGAAGTACAATTACTACACCTTGGAGAACTGGACCTTGGGTAAAAGCAGACCCCTCTGAAAAAGACGGATTTTACTGTGGTAACCCTAAATGCAGTCATATAATAGAGTATAAAGACAAAACCATAACCGAAAGCATGCTAAAAGAATGTCGATTAGATCGGCCTCCAATTCCTGATTTTGACTATAAAGCCGATGAGATACTTGAAGATTTAAACAATATGAAAAACGTAGCGGATGGAGTCGAAATCAAGAAGGGATGGAGAAAGGCAAAGAAAGCAGATCGGTCAAGGGCGCTGAATGTTGAATCTTTGTGTATACCAAATGAGTTACTGAATGCAATCAAGGCTTCTCCAGCTTTTGGCATTGATATTGCCAAAGATCTATACTCTCATCAAGTCGAAGCCATTGAAGAAGCCTTATGTGATAAAAATGTTATTGTTACTACCCCTACCGCAAGTGGTAAGTCTATCTGTTATCTTGTCCCAATTCTTAAATCTATGATTGAGGATGAAGAAGCCACAGCACTTCTTCTTTTTCCATCAATAGCATTGCTACAAGATCAGTTTGAGAAAGTACTTCAAATTGGAAACGAACCTCAAGATTTCATAGAGGGAACATTTGAGTATGATATAACTATAGGAAATACAAAAATTGGTGTCGGTCTCTATATCGGTGACACAAAGGATGGTATGAGACATCAGAAACCTGTAAGAGAAAATGCTAGACTCCTTTTCTCCACACCAGATGCCTTGCACGCAAAAGTTCTTCCATACATTCGTCCAACAAATAAAACTGGTGGGGCATCGTTCATTAGATTTTTTGAGAACCTAAGGATTGTTGTAATGGATGATATCCACATTTATAGAGGAGTATTCGGGGCAAATATAGCTTTCTTGCTCAGACGACTGCGATTATTGTGTGAGAAGATAGGGAATGATAGAATACAGTTTTTACTTACTTCTGCAACAATCGAAAACCCTAAAGAATCTGCTGAAAATCTGGTAGGTTTAACTTTCGATGTTGTTAATCGCGATGGTGCGGAGGATTTTCGAAAAGATTTCATACTCTGGAACCCCTCAAAGATAAAAGAAACCGGTGTTCGAAAAGAGCCACAATCGGATGCTTTAGAAATTATGAGCAAGATTATTTACACTAAGGAACGTACACCATCGAGCCTTGTTTTCTTGCGTTCAATTCGTTCAGTAGAGAATTTTAGTAAAACATTCGAAGGACTTAGTAAACGAGAGAATCTCCCTACAGTTGGGAGTATTAGAGTTTATCACGGCGTTTTATCAGGTTCAGATCGAAGAAGGCGCCAAAATGAAGTTAAATCCCGGCAGGTTCTTTGCGTGGCATCAACAAACGCCCTTGAGCTGGGAATCGATTTAGGTAATCTGGCTTGTTGCATAATGGTTGGTTTTCCAGGTACGGTTGCGAGTACAGTCCAAAGAGCAGGCCGTGTAGGGCGTAAAAGTGAAGGGACTGTAATTTTGATCCTCGGGGATAATCCTTTGGAGCAGCATTTGGCTAGGAATCCAGATTATTTCTTTCAAAAACTGACCAAACCTGAACCTGTAAGAATCCCTCTCGACAATAAAAACATCATTAAAAATCAAATTCTATGCCATCTTGCGGAGAGTTCATACATTATTGAGGAGATGGGTGCGTCATATGATTTGCCTCATGATTTTACTCGTTATTTTGGCAAAAATGCTATGAATATATATCAAGAATTATTGGATGAAAATAAAGTAAAAGATAAAAAATACAAAACCATGCTCTGGCGTCCAGATATAAAGAAGGAATACAATAATATTTTTTATACATTGAGAGCTATTATTGGAAAATATCGTTTCACTCTGGTTAGTAAAAATAGTGAGGACGCAGCTGGAGTTATAGATGAAGCAAGGGCAGGGCTTTTCTTTCATGAGGGTGCTGTCTGGTTGCAAGATGGACAATGGTATGAAAGTGAAGGGTTAAATTATTCAAAAAGAACAATTTTTCTCAAATCTTTATCAGACGAACCTAAATATGAAACCTTTGCCTCTCCTGAATTTAAGGTTGAGTTTGATAATAAAGATTGCAAAATTCATGATAGTCCTAATGGTTGGTTCAAGATTCGGCTAGGAACTCTTCGCGTTGATAGAAGGGTTACAAAATATTTTTTAAGACCACTTCGAAAAGGAGGAGAGTCTCCACCTATCAGTATACAGTTTATCAATAATGTGAAACCAATTAAATTTGAAACGATAGGACTTTCTTTATCTTTGACACAAAAAGGTATTGACGAGTTCACCAATCGAGTTGATGTCCAACAATCAACTCTGGAAGCGTCTATTCATGGAACAGAACACGCATTTGCTACTATCCTTCCACTTCAAGTTCAATGCGATATAAATGACATTTTTGCGGTTTCATCAGCACAGCATGAAACGTGTGATTATTCTCCTTCAACAATCCTTTTCGACGCCCATGATGGTGGGCTCGGCTTGGTAAAACAAGCACACGATAAGCTATCATCATTGACAGATGAAACTTTAGCATTCGTTAAAAATTGTAAATGCAAGGATGGTTGCCCAGATTGCCTTCATATTCCAAGATGCGAACGTCAAAATGAGGATATTAATAAATTGGGGACGATAACTATTCTTGAAATGTTAAATGAGGCTTTTAAAAAATGAGTGTTCTGATAAATTCTCCAACAGCTACAGATTTGGAATGGGTTTTTAGTAGACCCTGGAACAAAGCTATTATTTGTACACCTTGGTTACCTATCCATGGAGTAACCCTTTTGGAGCAAGCTATGGTTAAAACACTTTCTTCTAACAACAATAAAATTATTAAAATCTGGTTCCGGATCACTCCTGATGATGTAGTCAATGGTAAGTGGACAGACGTGATATCAATTCGTGATTGGATCGAAAGATTGAAAAGAATTGATCCAAATATTAAATTATCTCTAAAGACAGCAGATCAACTTCATGCCAAGATATATGCAACCGATAAGCGTGCATATCTCTCCTCTGCAAACCTCTCTGCTTCAGGTTTTGGGCTTGAGGGGGGTAAAAAGAATATAGAATTTGGTATACGATTAGAATCGAATACAGACATTGATGATTTATGGATTTATATCGAAGAAATGGAAAATCGATTAGAGACATTACCCAGATCTGCGTTGGAATCAATAGCAGAAGCTTTAAACAAACCAACAATCAAAAAGGAAGTTGAGACGATCCAGAAGAAAGTGACGAATTTAGGCAAGAAATTAACGACTAATTTTTCCGGAATGCCACACCATGATTTTCCATTGCGTTAATTAATATTTCGTAAATATTTTCAATACGACATTCAATTCTTTTTCACAATTATTATCCCATGCCCCAATACGTGAGCGACCCCCACCCAGCCGCGCAGTCCAAGCCCGCATCCCCTCACTGAGGACGGCGCGCCCCGAAGCGACCCTGCGAACTGCGCCGCGGTTTTCCATTCGCAAGAGGCTTGATTTGTCATTTTTCTCTGTGCCCTCTGTGTTCTCTGTGGTTTTTCAATACAAACGCCCTGTCCAACGTGCTTTTGTAAAATCCAATCAGAGACTGTAAAAAAGTCTGGTTGAACAATTCTTTGCGTACTTTGCGCCTTTGCGGTGAAAACCCGCACCGCAACGCCTACAACGCAAAATTACCTCAACTCTTATTACCATATAATTGCGTGGATAATTTTCGCAGCATCTGTGCCAGCACCAGCATGGCCAGGATTGCAAAAACCCCAAAAATTGTTTCAAATGATTCAATAACAGAGTATGATATAGGATTGCCTGCAAGGTCTAAAAGTCTTAAAAATTTCCAGATTATAGCAAAAAACGCCGAGACCTGGAATAACATAAATACTTTAACAAAATTACCCGTCGCCTGCGTTCCAAGCATATATGTTGTGTAAACGGTTATTGAACCTCCGATTAACCATACGAGACTTTCAATAACAAGCATAAAATTTTCAAGGTTGCCTTGCTCTGTAAAATATCCATATAACCAGATAACAGGAACAAGTAAAGCCAAAACAAACGGGGTGTATGTCACAGCCTTTCCGCTCTCTTTCCTGCACAGCCTCATGTAAATCGAGAGTAACGCGGATGACATGAAAATCGCAGACCAGATGCCGAAAATATATCTTATGGAACCTATAAGAGGCGATGTACTGAAATGTCCCAGTTCACGTATCCCGAAAAACAGGAATGTCAGGAATAAAAACGTCCATGGCGTGCCGCCCACTTTCCATATATTTCTATACCTGTAAGCTATTGCCACAAGAACCAGCGACAGCCACCAGAAAGTATTTGAGAGTATGACATGCCAGTCCACGCTTTCTTCAAGCCCATAATACGGGATATATATCATAATCTTAATTAATATACATACGGGTATTTATTCCCTTCTTACCCATAGTCAAAGTTCTTACCCGATTCTCTACCCGAAAGGGTTATTTACCATACAAGACGATATTATTCAGGAGGAACGGGAATATATGAATAAAATAATAAAACTAATTGTGGTCGTTCTTGTACTATCAATGCTGTCGCTGCCGGTTCTCGGTGTAGATAGCGGCAATGGGAACAGTATGGATTCCAGCAAGAACGATTCCAGGATTAACGACAAAGTCTCGACGCACGAAAAGGCAAGCGAAATGTTTGACAACGGAAGCAGAATGCGAGACAACGAAGGCGTTAAGGGAATGGAGTTCATGCACCGCGGAGACAACAGCTACGGCAGCTACGTAACTTTTACCGTGGACAATACCACCGGAAATGTATTGAATTTCGGCATCTCAGGCATCGCTGTCTTTGATTCAATAAACATCCAGGGATTTGATTTTAAGGCTTCAAGAACAGAGGGAGCAGAGACAAAAATTTCCAATAAAGATGGCTCGATCGTTATCCAGATCCATGATAACCCTGCCGCCGTAATCAATATCAAAGCAGATACCAATGCTACATTGATATTTAATCTTGCAACAGGGGTAGCAGCAACACAAAAGGATAATACCATAACGATCACGGCAGGAAACATTACAGCATTCATCGTTTCAGAAAAAGCAACTTCAAATATTGCAGGAAGCCAGGTCACTATTAACACTAAAGGGGATATGGTCTTCAGGGCTTCTCCTGTCAATATGCCCCATGATGATATGGAAGAGCGGTTCATGGGAGAAGTGAAGACAAAGCGGGCTGGAGCTGAAGTCTCGGTCGGGGAATCTGATAAATCCTCGATTGTCAACTATTCGGAAGATCTGAATGTCACAGTGGAATCAATAAAGAGTAACCATATGAGAATGACGGTAGAATCTTCTAACCATTCAGGTAAATTCATCCTTATGAATCTCGACAACAGCTCGCTCACATGGATTAAAGGTCAGAGCATAACCCTGTATCTTGACAATAAACCGATGAAACAAGTAATGACTGAACAGGAATTGTATAATGCTACCGAATCCTCATTCTGGCTTAACATGACGGGAGGAAACAAAATACAAGCGCTGATGTATATTGCGAGTTTCTCAACGCGCCAGGTGGACGTCGAGGTAGGGAACGCAACCCCGGAGCCGACGGCAACAGCAGTAGAAACAACAACACCAGCCACAACCCCAAAAACACCCGGGTTTGAGGTAGCGCTTGGAGCGCTTGGCACTGTTGCCGCTGCATACGTGATGAGACGGAGAATATAAGGGTCTTTTTGGCAGCCATGAACTAAGAATCGCTGTCTTAGAATGTTGGCCAAAATACCCCATTTTTTTTATTCCATGCTTTGCTGATAGAGACCTTGTCTTCAAATCGCAACATGCTATAAATAAAAAATCTGCCTTATCTACTGTTTGAATTCCCAACTCCCTATCTTATTTCTCGGCAAGCCCTGAGTTCGACTACGGTGCAAAAATTCCTAATCAGGAGATGTAATTTCCCTGCATCCCGTCTTTTAAGGCATCTGCTCACTCAGAGGTCGGCTAGCCCGGGTCCTTTTGATAACCTATTTTGGAGAGAGGGATAAGAAGTCCTTTACCATTGCTTTTCTGCCTAAATAGTCAAAGAAGCCGTCAGCGTCGATCTCAGTGACATACGTCGTTCCTGTGGCCGGGTCCATGAACGAGATATCGTACTTCCCGTTCGGTTTTTGCACAGTGCCAAGGTCGTCCAGCGCCATAGCATGTCCTGTGCCGTTAATGAGCACGCCGACCAGCACCGCCTGGTCCTTATCTATGAACTCTTCTTTGATTCCGGAATAATTGATATTCCTGTTGCTCAATGCGACACTCACATTGTTTACCGTTGTGTTCAGGAACGTAACTGCTGCGCTTGTATTTATCGTCCTGGTTACGGACTGGTTGATCATGCCGTTGAAGTTCGCAGGGATGGTCACATTAACGGATTCGTTTATTGAGTAGCTCAGGTTCGCAGGTATGCTGATTGAGTTATTATCCGGTAGCGAGATATTCGTCCCCATAGTGCCATTCTCTTTAATGAACACCGTATAATTGAAAGCCGCTCCGCCTGTGTTGTTAACAACGAGCCTGATTGTCCTGTTAATTGTCGCCGTGATATTGACCCTTGTGAGATTTAAATAGAGCTCAATGGTGAAATTGCCGGATTTGCCTGTATTATTGAGGTGCCGGGTAATCCCGTCCAGTATCCCCCCGATTTTCGTGCCGTTCTGGCTCGTGTTCATGACTCGTCCAAGCTCATCGACGAGTGCGGAAAGGTTCCTTTTACCCATGATGCTCGGGTGCGTCTTATTGAAAAACTCTATTATCGGCCCTGTTGCCGTTGGCGCGCACGAGGTGTCGGTTTTCTGCCTAACACCTGTCAGGTTAAGCACCTTTGTTACATTCGCCCCGAGCACATCTATCGGGTTCAGGCTCACAGGATGTGTTATCGTGAAGTTATCGCGAATAACGCCGATGGAGACGTTGTTCGAAGTGATATTGAATGCGTAAACCGTCTCATTGTCCACCCTGATGATCGTAACATTCACCGGCATCCCTCCGACGTACCCTGTGGTTTTCCCGATAACCGTGACGTTCATACCTTTGAGGCCTAAGAGTGGGACCATTTCAGAAATAGGGGTGACTCTTTCGATATTGAGTGTGCCTTCATCGAGCTGTGGCTGGCAAGACACTGGTTCAAGTTCTGCAAATATCTCATTTACCCCTGTGGCAGTTCCTATGATATCCACTTTTTCGACAGGCGTTACGACGGGTTTTTCTTTTTCTTGAAGGCAGCCTGATAGCACTGCCAGGGCAAGAACCGCAGCGATAGCGATATACGTTTTTCTTCCAAATAACATGATTCCACCATTTTTTCCACCATGTCCTCTGTCATGACGATATAAATATTTACCCTACGAGGTCACCGAAAAAATAATCTGTCTAATTTGATGTTAAAAAATAATAACAAATCTGCTTTTATCTCCGGTTTGAATTTCCAAAAACTCGCTATCTTATTTCTCGGTAAACCCTTAGAGAAAGTATAATACTCTCTTGAATTAATTTTGATACACAATGGCGAAGGACTCAATCGGCGTTATATTCGGGAAAACCAGTTCATTGAATTTCAGGTTCGCTGTTTCTGACAGCCTGGCAACCAGAAGGTCTGATTACATCAAAGTCTGGCATGAATCCGACGGCTGGACTCTTGGACAGGTCTCAACAATCACAAGCTCAAACGAGGATTTCTCAGTTGAAGAAGCGGTAGATGTAGCAGAAGGCTCATCGAATATAGGCGACATGAATGAACATATACTCGCAGACGCAACCGTGATAGGAGTCCGTGATAAGGAAGGGGTGCTTCGCGCCCCCAAATCCCCGTTCAGCCCGGGGGACAAGGTCTTTAAAGCAGATGAGCTGCTCATTAAACAGACACTCGGCTTGATGCGCGGGGATGTGTATATCGGTCTTCTTGACGGGCAGAATGTCCATGTCAATCTCGATGCCAACAATCTCGTGCAGAAGCATTGCAGCATCCTTGCAAAGACAGGCGCAGGGAAATCCTATACAGGAGGAGTTATTCTTGAAGAACTTCTCGATAAGAACGTGCCGCTTCTGATAATCGACCCTCATGGGGAATACGCCACGTTGAAATTCCCGAATGATGATAAGCCCACTTCATTTGAGCGATACGGCATAACGCCAAAAGGTTATGCCACGCAGATAACTGTGTACACCCCGGCGAATAAGCTGCTCAACCCTGCTGCCGATTCTCTTTTCAGGTTAAACGGCATAAACCTTGGCATAAAAGAGTTCACGCAGCTTTTCTCTGAAGACAGGTCGCAGAATGAGACCGGCATACTTTATGAAGCGGTTTCAAAACTCAAGGCTGAAAAAGAGAAATATACGATTGACGATATCATTTTTGAAGTGGGACAGAATAAAAGCAAGGTCAAATGGAACGTAATCAATAAGCTTGAAACGCTAAGGGAAACAGGATTATTGTCGGATAAAGCCACTACAATCAACGAACTCGTGCAGGACGGGAGAGCTTCCATCATAGATATGAAAGGCGTGAACCCCGACCTCCAGGCAATGATTGTGTCCAAATTATGCACCGATATTTTCGATGCGCGAAAACTCAATACCATACCTCCGTGCATGCTGGTTCTGGAGGAAGCGCATAATTTCTGCCCTGAAAAAGGATTCGATAGGACAGTGAGTTCTGATATCCTTCGCACAATTGCTTCAGAAGGAAGGAAATTCGGTCTCGGGCTTATGGTTGTTTCGCAGCGCCCTGCACGCGTGGATAAGAACATCCTTTCTCAGTGCAATACGCAGATAATAATGAAGGTGACGAATCCCAACGACTTGAAAGCCATCAGCAAAGGTCTTGAAGGTATAAGCTCAGACGTAGAGGAGGACATCAAGCGCCTTTCGCCGGGTGTGGCGATGATTGTCAGCACCTATATCGAACGCCCGATACTTGTGGATATAAGGACGCGAAAGAGCAAGCACGGGGGAGCAAGCGTGCCGGTCGTTAAAACGGCGGCCGAGGAGAAGAAAAAAGAAGAGCCGAAGACGAAAGAACCTGAAGTAAAGATTGAACCAAAAAAAGAAGAAGCTCGCAAGGAAAGCGTAAAAAAACCAAGGGCAAAACATGAAATGAAATGGTATCATAAAATGTTCGGGTCGAGGAAAGAATGACAACTTTAATGGAAATGGCTCACGCCGGAATCGTGACAAAAGAGATAAAATCGGTTGCGCAAAAAGAGGGGGTCAATGCCGATGTTGTAAGAGACCTTGTGGCGCAGGGGCTGGTCGTTATCCCCAAAAATATCAACAGCAAATCCGAACCCATGGGCATCGGCAAATTAATGAGCACAAAGATAAACGCAAACGTGGGCACATCCAGGGATTATGTTGATATCGAGGCTGAGGTCATAAAAGCAGAAACCGCTGAAAAATACGGCGCAGATACCATAATGGACCTGTCCACAGGCGGTGACCTCGACCTGATACGGAAACGCATTATCGATGCAGTGAGCATTCCTGTAGGCTCGGTCCCGATATACCAGGCTGCAGGGCGGGGCATCGATAATATGACCTCTGATGATATGTTCAATGCAGTCAGGA
This sequence comes from Candidatus Methanoperedens sp., assembly GCA_027460615.1. Taxonomy (GTDB): domain Archaea; phylum Halobacteriota; class Methanosarcinia; order Methanosarcinales; family Methanoperedenaceae; genus Methanoperedens. The sequence continues at coordinate 5,462 of JAPZAO010000116.1, read as the reverse complement.
AGCATGCTGATGACGGCATCGATTTTGTCACAATCCATGCAGGCGTGACGCTTGCATCATTTGAGCGCCTGAAAAAAAGCGACAGGATACTTGACGTGGTAAGCCGCGGAGGCGCCTTCACAATAGCGTGGATGAAACAAAATGACAGGGAAAACCCTTTTTATTCCGAATATGATTACCTGCTTGAGATTGCAAGGGAATACGACCTGACTATCAGCCTCGGCGACGGCATGCGACCGGGCTGCATCAATGATGCTTCTGACAGGGCAAAGTTTGAGGAGTTTATCATCCTTGGCGAGCTTGTGAAAAAGTCGCGGGCAGCCGGTGTCCAGACAATTGTAGAAGGGCCGGGGCATGTCCCGGTTGACGAGATAGGGTTATCCGTGACCGCAATGAAACACCTTACTGGTAATGCGCCGATTTATCTTCTCGGGCCGCTTGTGACCGATATCGCGCCAGGCTACGATCACATTACAGCCGCGATTGGAGGAACGGTCGCAGGAATGCACGGCGCTGATTTCCTGTGCATGACCACGCCTGCTGAACACCTCGCGCTGCCGGATGCTGGGGATATCAAGGAGGGCACGATTGTCACGAGAATTGCAGCGCATGCTGCCGACCTCGTAAAAGAAGGCGTCCGGGAAAGGGCGCGCGCATCTGACCGGGAGATGGCATTAGCGCGCAGGGACCTGGACTGGAGCCGGCAGTTCGGGCTTGCGATTGACAGCGAGAAGGCAAAAGAGATTCATGCACGGAGCAAGAATGTGGATACCTGCAGCATGTGCGGGGAACTTTGTTCGATTAAGATGATGCGGGAATTGATGAAGAAGTAATGTTAAAATTTGCTTCCAATACCATTCCGAACAGCTTCTCAAGCACCGCCTCCACCCCTTCCCCCGTAAGCGTGGACATGCTCATGTCGGCGCCTTCAGATGTTTTTGAAATATCGGTCTTATTCGCCACCACCAGTATCGGCACAGCAAACTCTTTCCTAATTTCCTCAAGAAGATGCATCTGTTTTTCAAGCGTATAACCGCAGGTCTCCGAGGGGTCTATGATATAAAGAATAACCTTCCCCACATGCTTCAGGGCTGAAATTGCCTGAAGTTCAATCTCGTTCCTCTCCTCAAGCGGCCGGTCAAGCAGCCCCGGCGTATCGATGACCTGGTACCGTATCCCGTTCCTTGTGAAATGGCCTACGGCTAAACCTTTTGTGGTAAAAGGATACGGGGCTATCTCTGGCCGCGCGCTGCTCACAAGCGCCACGAAACTGGATTTGCCTACATTCGGGTAACCTGCAATCACAAGTGCCGGGGAATCATCAATGGCAGGCAGCTTTCGAAGCTTATTCCGCGCCTCGTTCAGGAAGCGCAGGTTGCCGTCAATGCTCTCAACTATCGAGGATATCCTGCCGAACGCCTGCTTGCGCACCACCTTTGCATCATCGGCATCGCGCATCATGCCAACGTACTTCCTCGCCAGCTCGTGAATCTTGTTTCCTGCCCACTGTACGGAGGCGAGGTTCATTTTCATCTCTTCGACTCCTACGAGTATCTCGGCAAGATCGAGGTAAAATAGGGGCATCTGGTCAAAGCTCGGGAATTTCCTGACGATGCTTACAAGATTATCTGTGAGTATGTTTGCAGCAGTCAGCAGCATGGATTCCTCGGCTTTCAGCTTGGACTCGCGGTCAAGGATTTGCTTCCCGCGCTTGGCTCTCGTGGCGCGCCGGAAGGATTTGTCAAGGAGTTCGTCTGCTGTCGGGACTGTTGGGACTTTTTCGAATATCATTGGGCTTAAGATGCAGTTTGGAGATAAAAAGCCTCTTGGTATTATTAGGAGATTTTATTTTCCGGTTGAAGTTGTTCCATTTTTTCATACCAGACACGGAGGTCACAGAGTCATTATTTCTCTGTGTTCTCTGCGACTCCGTGGCTAATATTTTTCGTCAAAAACCGAACTATTTTACAGCATCTATACGTTAAAAAATAAAAAACGTCCGGACCGGGATTTGAACCCGGGTCGGAGACTCGACAGGCCTCCATGATAGGCCGCTACACTATCCGGACTTTTGGGGATTCGCATAAAGGGTTTTGTTGCATTTAAGCCTTTTGTTAAGGTGTTGATGAAATGTCTTTTGGTTTTAGCCTTGATTTTAATTCTTCTTTTGAAATTCCTTTAAAATCGGCAAGACGGCGATAATGTTCTTTGATATGTTCCGCAGATGCAGGGCTCAACAAATCCTACCGCCCCTTCTGATAAGCCACATCCGTAAGAGTTGCCATATCACTAACAGCTCCGGCATAAATGGAGGCTATCTTTACGCTGAAAATATTGTTGTAATTATAGGTCTCACCCTCAACCAGAACTCTATCATCCAATTTAATTCCATTTCTGGAAAGAGTTAGCCATATCTGCCTTGGTTTAGCCTTGGCATCTATTGCATTAGCCTGTACCGACCAGCCGTCACCGATATCCCATGTCTCACCAACAGCCAGAGTTATTTTCTTTCCTACCGATGTTCCATCAACGCTTCGGGACGGCGCTGATACTAAATTCAGATATATGCTGCCAGTTTTTACCCCGCCATTTGAGGTTACTGTAATGGTTCCTTTATAGTTTCCGGGAACGAGGTCAGCGGTATTGATATTAATGGTAACAGTACCGGAACCTGTTCCGCTTTCCGGGTTAACTTTTATCCACCATGGCTGGTCAGCTCTTACATTCCAGGACAATGTCCCGCCACCGATATTGAATATCGAGAAGGTCTGATATCCTGCTGCGCTATCAAAATTAAAGGACGGCGGGTCCGGGGATACGGACAGAATCGGCGGTCTGGCAATCAAGTATGCGATTATGCCAATGATGATAATAACACCAACGATAATTATATTTCTCATGTTTGAAGGCTTCCCCGTATCTCCTTTTATATTATCATCTGCTTCTGCCATATTTCGATACCCATGTATTAAGTAATGACCGAATATAAAGATGCATCGGAAGTTATTTAGCTGTTAATATGTTAGTGTAGACCTAAAGTGTAAATAAAAGAGAAGAAATAGAATTTATGAGATATGATATAAACGTTCTTAGTTCTACATATTCATTTGATATAAGCTTAATTGGTGTAGATGTAGTCCCCGACTCATTAGTTCCAAGAATTAAATTCAATGCAAAGGTTGTTCTTTTATCGCAAAATGAAATTCCAGAATTTTGGTTGTCAAGCCTATTGGCTGAAGTATATGTAAAAGACGAAAATGGAAATGTTCAACACCAAATAGGAACTGCATTTGCTATGCAACCTTATCAACTCATAGGTGAACAACAAATCGATATTTATCTCGACTTAGATTATTATAAAATCCAACAAATTGAGAAAATACGGAAAGGTAACAATTTCAAATTAGTTTTAAGTATGAGAGGTTTGTTAGCAGCAATTAGATTTGTTGGTGCAGCAAGGGCAAGTATTGACAATAAGGCATTTTGGCCTTCTGCTTTAGAATATGAGTTCTCAAAAAGTAACTGGATTGAAAAATATCTATATAAGTTCAATTTTAAGCACGTCAGACTATTTGAGTTCCCCGAGATATTGCCGCCTGAAAGTCTGAGTAAGGCCATAAAGCACCTTGATAATGGATGGACGCAGTTTTCATCGGGTCATTACAATAACGTACTGGTTGACTGTCGAAAAGCACTGGAAGAGGTTAGCACGATTGTAATGAAAGCGGGCTTCAAAAAGATAGATAAGAATGGTAAGGGAGAAAATATAGAAGTTCCAGATTGGCAGAAGATTTTCGAGAGTGACACTCTTTCAGATTCATATAAGAACATATTTAAAAAATTAATGGGTTTTGCTGCTCCAGGTGCGCATACAGGAAAAAGTATCAACAATGAAGATGCTCTTTTTACACTTATGATAACTCACGCATTGATTTACTATCTTGTAGAAAAATTCCCCCCATAAGTTTTATCGGGTTTATGGACTTATCGCTCCTGATTTTAAAACAAATCATGACCATACAGAGCAATTATAAATAGTTTCATCTTTATTTAGCCTATTCACAAACATGAAAGTGACAATCCAGAAATCCGATATAAAAGGCGTTGTAAACGCCCCTCCATCAAAAAGCTACACCCACAGGGCTATTGCAATAGCCGCGCTCTCAAAAAAAGCGACAATCAATAACCCGCTGATATCCGAAGACACAAAAGCAACGATAAGGGCATCCGAAGCTTTCGGGGCTGAAATCGTATCAAAAAAAGAATCGCTGGTTATTAAAGGATTTGACGGGAAATTGAAAGTCCCCGACAATGTTATCGATGTCGCAAACTCGGGCACCACTCTTCGCATAATGACAGCGGTGGCATCGCTTGTAAACGGTGCGACTGTTCTCACGGGTGATGCAAGCATCAGGACAAGACCCAATACTCCGCTTTTGAACGCGTTAAACGACCTGGGGGCAGAGGCATTCTCCACGCGCAATAATGGGATGGCGCCGATTGTGGTAAGAGGGAAAATGAGGGGAGGACCTGTTTATATCGACGGCTCTGTAAGTTCGCAGTTCATTTCCGCGCTCCTCATTGCCTGCCCATTCGCATCGCACAAGACTAAAGTGATGATAAAAGGCGAATTGAAATCCCGTCCGTATGTGAACATTACAATCGATATGCTAAAAGGCGCAGGCGCCAGAATAATCGAAGATAACCCGAACACTTTTACAATCCCGCCTGAGCAGGAATATGACATGAGTTCCTATAATGTCCCGGGCGATTTTTCATCAGCGTCGTATATGATGGCAGCAGGCGCGCTGTGCGGTGATATTACTATTAAGAACCTGTTTCCTTCAGAGCAGGGGGATTCTGCTTTGATAGAAATTCTCGGGGAAATGGGAGCGCAAATCTCATGGAACGAGAAAAAAGGAGAGGTGAGGGTGAGCAAGAGCGAGCTTAATGGCATCGAAGTGGATGTCGGGAAGACGCCAGACCTTGTGCCAACGCTGGCTGTTCTTGGCGCGGCCTCGAAGGGAACCATGGTCATCGGGAACGCTGAACATGTGAGGTATAAGGAAACCGACAGGCTTCACGCGATGACAGTTGAACTTAAGAAAATGGGCGTGGACATCACAGAGGAAAAGGACAGGCTCATAATAAAAGGCGGCGCGATAAAAGGCGCAGAGGTACACGGCTGGGATGACCACAGGATTGTTATGGCCTTGGCAGTTGCCGGATTGGTGGCCGGGGATACAACGATTGATACGATTGAATCTGTTAGCATTTCTTATCCGGGGTTTTTTGAGGATTTAAGAAAAACAGGTGCTGCTGTTGAAATGCCTTCGCAGGATTAAAGTAGCGCGCAGGAATACGATATATTTTAATACCGCTTCGCATGTATGGGAGGGTTATGCCCAGGTGGCCTAGTTGGTTAGGGCGCCAGACTCATAGGGTAAATTTGAAGAGGCGCT
>JAPZAO010000115.1 GCA_027460615.1 Candidatus Methanoperedens sp. | reverse complement strand
CGGCCTGATGCAGTTCGGGAGTTTTTGAATAAATATCCAAATCTTTATTTTGACTTCCTTGCATCAAAACCCGGCTCAAGATATCAGACAGGGTATGTGGAGGGAATTATGTATGATGTCACATCTTCTGGCGCTTCCCTTAATCCTGAATGGAAAAAATTAATTGAGGATTTCCCTGACAGGTTTGTTCTTGGGTCTGATATAAATTCAGGAAGATTTGGTGAATATGATAGGGTCATGAATACTTATAGAACCATTATTCTTCAAGGAGTAAGAAAGGATGTCGCTGAGAAGATAGCCTATAAAAATGCGTGGAAGTTGATGACGGGAGAGGATTGGAAGGATTAACTTTCATTAGTCGGAGCACTGCTTCTTTCAACTTACTTTGCCGCCCGCCTGCCCGCCCCGCGCCGTGTCCTCCATTGCCTGTCCGTTAAAAGTATGGTCGCAGCCCTTCGCAAACCGATAAAGACGCATGGTTCTTAGATGCTGAGTTTGCTCTGGTAACATATCGGCGCCGGGAGTTTAATATTTTTGAAGTAATATAAGTTCCGCATTTGCGAAAAAATATTTGTAATATTAAGCCCAGAAGTTGAAATTACCCCTGTCCAATGGTAAAAAATACTAAACCGACTGCGCTAACACCGATTAAACCTTTACTCCTTCACCCTCGACCCGCCCGCAGGCAGGAACATCGCAATCTTATCGGGCGAAGCAATCGTCTTTATAAGTTTCATGTCCTTGAATTTTTCATTCAGCATCCTGTAAATCTTCTTTGACAGGTCATTCTGCTCAAACTCTCCAGGTTCTATTTCCATAACGAACTGCGCCCTGCTTTTTACGGCGCTCACAGGTCCTCCGATAAGTCTTTTTTCCTCATTCAGAACAAGACCGAGCGCCGTCCCGAGCATAACATCTTTGTAATAATTACGTTTTCCGCGTATCACAAAAGCCCCCTTTGCCACATATTCACCCGATTCAGGCGTCTTTGAAACCTGCTCGGGAAGCACCCGGTAGCAATCCCCGCTCGCCTGCCCTGATTTCCAGATGCCCGAATACGATACAGTGAACTGCGCAGCCTCGATGAGAGTGGTTTCAGGAACTTCTTTTCCTTCTGTTTTTATAACGACAGCCGGAGAACCTGATACGTGGGCATGGAAGAAAATATCCCGCTTCTCAAGGTATTTCTTCACGATATCCTCATTACTCTGGGCATCCCTGCCCCCGATAACAAGGAAGCCGTCCGAGGATATGAACCACCTGAACTGCTCGTACCATTTTTGTTTAGGTTTTTCAGGCTTTTTCCTTTGTTCAGGCGCCTCTTCCTTTTCTGATAATTTCATTGTCCCTTCAATAGCAGTAAGCGCGCCTTTGATTTTCGAGGCCAGTTTTTTTGATTTATCGTAATAGACCTGTGAATTCTGGGGCACTGAAAGCCTGATATCCAGGTCAACATCATGATTATCAAGTGTTACAGTGATTATCCCCCTGCCTGTATCGATGGATTTTATCGCCCTTGCTTCTGGTTTATCCGAATTCTTTAATTTGCCCTTTATCTCGTCCCACGAATACCCCTTATCCCTGGCATCCCTTATCGTTTTCAGAATCCCGTCGCACATCTGGTAATGTGCATATACCAACTCCCCTTTGCGTACCAGTTTTCCTTCATCTTCCTTGAACTTTTCAAGCGCAAGCATCTGTTTTTGCATGCGGTACTCATACAGCCCCGGTTTTTCGGCTTTTCCCCCATCCTTTTTTTCTTCTTTTGATTCGCCTTTTTTCTCAATTTCCGGGCTGAAATACTCATCAAGCGCATCATTAAAAGTGCCGGAATATTTCTTTTCGTTTTTCCCGTATTGCGATAACTCAAATGGCAGCACATCCATCGGTTTTCTGTCTTTTAAAACAATGTGGGGTTTCAGGTCGGTACGAAGCGGCATGAAAACCTCTGCGAGTGCCTTTTGCACCGCAGCAACATCGCTAAATTGCTTTGCAGGCGTATTCTTATCAATACCGCCGCGCTGGCATAGTTCCTCTGCATACTGCCCTCCCATGTTCATTCTTGTCGCAAGCGTCCTGACAATATCAGAATCCGAATGTGAGAACATTTCCTTTAGCTCATCCGCCGTGGCTGTAACAGGGGAAAGCTGCGGCGCCGGAAGCTCATAGGGTTCACCGCCCCTGACTTTCCTGTCCCTGAAACTGATGGATTTAAGTGGCAAAATTATCTTTTTTTCAGCGTTCAGGAGCACAATATTGCCCCTTGAGAAAAGCTCGATAAGAAGAATCGTCTTATCCTCGCCGCGCTGGATATGCATCTCGATTATCCTGTCAAAATCATACTGCGAAATATCGGTTATCCTGCCACCGGTCAGGTGTTTTCGAAGCAGCATCGGGAAAGACTGGGGGAACTTGGGGGCGGTTTCAGGATTTTTTGTAAGATGCAGGCGTCTTCCGGCTTCGATAACAAGATTTGTCCTTCCTTCCTTGAAAATGTGAAGCCCTATCCTGATTTCATCTGCTGAATGCTGGTATATTTTTGCAATTTTGGCATCCAGAAGACGCGGATGCAGTTCCTTGATAAGCGCTGCAACGTCCACGCTTGACATTTCCTGTTTCATTGGGGCTTATATGATGCACGAGTTAATTTAAGTTATCCAATGCATAACAGCAAATCAGTTGCATATTAGGATATTGTCAATTTAAAGGGATATATTTAAATATCTTCATCGCCATATAATTTCATGGTGAATATGGGCGAAGAGATTTATAAATGTCCAAAATGTGGAAGTCAGGATAGTGTTTGGCGTGGATACAGGTACAATGAATCGGGGAAAAAAAGATTGAGAAAATGCAAAAATTGTGGTTCAAAATTCTCCCCTGATGATGGATTCATAAGACGACGTTTTCAGAAAGAA
>JAPZAO010000114.1 GCA_027460615.1 Candidatus Methanoperedens sp. | reverse complement strand
TAAGTAAGAGGAAATTCTTTTTTCCATGCCGCTATCTTCTTATTCCATGCATCGGTTTTGACCTGCTCCTGTTTCACATATTTAAGCAGGGTTTTCAATACGTTCTTCGCATCCCCTACTATCGGGATGTCAACGCGGACATTTTTCCCTATCTCAGCAGGGTCAATATCTATATGGATTATTTTTGCGTTGGGGGCAAACGCTGAAATCTTGCCTGTAACGCGGTCATCAAAGCGCACTCCGACCGCTATTATCAAGTCGGATTCCTGGACTGCATAGTTGGCATACCTTGTTCCGTGCATGCCCAGCATTCCTACCGAGAGAGGATGCGCTGACGGGAACGCGCCCATTCCCATGAGAGTTGTCGTGACCGGCGCCATTATGTCCTCGGCAAGGGCGCGCAGCTCTTCGGCCGCGTTTGAAAATATGATGCCTCCCCCGACATAGAATATAGGCTTTTCAGCTTTGAGTATAAGCGAGGCTGCTTTTTTTATCTGCTGTTCGTTCCCGGCATAAGTGGGTTTGTATCCCCGCAGTTCTATTTTTTCCGGGTATTCGAAATCGATTGCTTCAATCTGGGTATCTTTTGGTATATCGATAAGTACCGGACCGGGTCTGCCAGTTCGGGCGATATAGAATGCTTCCTTGAATATCCTGGGGATGTCTTTGGTATCCTGCACCAGATAATTATGCTTCGTAATCGGTAGGGTTATACCGGTGATATTGGCTTCCTGGAAAGCGTCATTACCGATGAGCGAGCGCGGTACCTGCCCGGTAATTGCAACTATGGGTACAGAATCCATATAGGCAGTGGCGATACCTGTGACGAGGTTTGTAGCGCCCGGCCCGGAAGTAGCGAGGCATACGCCAACTTTCCCTGTGGCTCTTGCGAATCCATCTGCGGCATGCGCTGCTGCCTGCTCGTGCCTTACAAGTATGTGCCTTATGTCTGCATCATAGAGTTCATCGTACAGGGGCAGCACCTGTCCGCCGGGATAGCCGAATAATACCTCGACTTCTTCACAGTAAAGTGATTCTATGACCGCTCTTGCACCTGGCATTTTTTGTTTTGTCATTACATCTCCAGTCCCCGTATTACGGGGTCACACTTCTTCATCATAACACATGGTAATGTTTTATAAATATTTCCTAACTTTTCTTCTGTTCCTGCTGTATCAGCCTGTTTATGCCCTCAAGCACAGCTTCGACTGATGCCATTATAATATCAGTGCGAGCGCCCCGGGCTGTGATGGTCCTGCCGCCTTTACTGAGCTTTACCCAGACCTCGACCAGCGCGTCAGTCCCGCCTGTTATTGCATCCACATGATATTCGTCAAGGTGTATGTCGGCTACGCCGGATAAAGCCTTTTTCAGCGCATTGATGGCAGCATCAACAGGTCCTGTTCCCACACCTGCTTCAACGACATGGCTTCCATTGACCTTCAGTCTTATAGAGGCGGTGGGCATCACAGTATTTCCAGCCACGACAGTGAGTTCCTCAAGTTTGATCTTGGCTTCCTGGTATATCCCAAGCACCGTCTCCGCAATGGTCTGTAGGTCTGCATCGGTTACGCGTTTTCCTTTGTCGCCGAGTTCTTTCATTCTTATGACTATGTCATCTATCTGTTTTTCACTTGCAGAGAGCCCAAGCTCCTTTAACGCAAGCACAACCGAGGTCCTGCCTGCATGCTTACCGAGCACTATCCTCCGCTCTCTTCCAACAAGTTCCGGCGTGATGGGTTCGTAAGTAGCGGTATTTGCAAGAAGCCCGTGAACGTGGATGCCTGCCTCATGCGTGAATGCGTTCCCGCCAACGATTGCCTTGTTTGGCGCAACCGGGATTCCGCTTAACCTGCTCACCAGTCGTGAGATGGTGTATAAACCCTTAATATCGATTTTTGTTTTTTGCTTATATAATGAATAAAGCACCATGACCACTTCTTCAAGCGAAGTATTTCCTGCGCGCTCCCCGATGCCGTTAATGGTAACGTGAGCTTCGCGCGCGCCTGCCCGGAGTGCCGATATGGTGTTTGCTGTAGCCATCCCGAAATCATTGTGGCAGTGGACACTGATTGGAGCGCGAAGCTGTGACAGGTCGCTAAAAATCTCATATGTTCTTTCAGGAAGGAGAATCCCTACAGTATCGCAGAAACACAGCCTGTCAGCGCCTGCATCGATTCCTGCGTTGTATACCGATTTGAGATAATCTAGATCTGCCCGGGATGCATCTTCACCGCTTAATTCCACTATTAACCCGTGCGATTTTGCATATTCTGTCATTTCAACCGCAAGCGTGCGGACGGTTTCGCGGTCTTTTTTCAATTTTTGCTGGATATGGAGGTCGGATACAGGTACTACAAGATGAATGGAATCCACATCGCAGGCAAGAGCGCTGTCGATATCTTCCCTGCGGATACGGCAGTAACTGCATATCTCGGCATTCAAACCTTCGCCAGCTATTTTTTTAATAGCTTCCCGCTCACCCTCCGAAGTAATGGCAGAACCAGCCTCTATAATATCCACACCCAGACCGTCAAGCTTCTTTGCTATCAACAGCTTGTTTTCAGTAGTGAGTGAAACTCCGGGTGTCTGTTCGCCGTCCCGGAGAGTGGTGTCCAGTATTTTTATATCGTTAAATAAAGCAATCCCTTCTGTTCATTGTATCACCGGATTCGTGTGAGCTTTTAAAATACGCTTCCTATTAGAAAAACCTATCCACAATTTCAACTGCCCTTGCGATTAATTCTGCGCTCTTTTCAAGGTCAGACATGCTCAATACGGATACAGGCGGAGGGTGGACCCGAGCTGGGCATCCAAGCCTGCCTCACCGGAATTACTCCAGAGATCAAAGCTAAAGCCGAGGAGTGGGAGGAGAGACGGAAGAAGGTTAACAAGCGATTGTTAGGATGGCTATCCAGGCAACGACTAAAAGAAACTGCAAATCTGCAATGGTTCGACTC
>JAPZAO010000113.1 GCA_027460615.1 Candidatus Methanoperedens sp. | reverse complement strand
CAGCACGGCGTAAAGCGTTACCTGGTTGGCGAGTTTTTCCAGGCGGAGGAAAACGAGGACCTGCTGGGCGGCGAAGAGGGACCGTTGCGCGTCGAGGACGCCCAGGTAGCTGTCGATCCCCTTGTCGAAGCGGGAATTGGAAAGCCGGTAGGTTCTACTCTCATCCAGAGCAGACATGAGCCAGCCCCAGCGTTCTGTGATCTTCAAGCAGGGGGAAGAGTACATAGTCATATTTGATTTAACTAATAGCGATCCCGAAAATTCCAATTATACCATAAGCGTAATAGTGGACGGCAAACGCTATAATGAGAATATATTCCTGGGCGCAGGGAGTATATTTACCTACAAGCATCACATCTATCCCCCATTACTGGACAAACGGGTTAATGTCACGATTTATAAAGAGAACGTAACAGTAAGCGCAAACACGTATTTAATAAAATGATACATGGTATGGCGCTCATCCCAGCGCATCCACAATGTCTACGCGGCCAGTCATAACCGCGGGTACCAATCCGGAAAGTATGCCCGCAACGAGAGCAAGCCCAACACCTGCAAGCTGGAGAGAGGGAGTAACAACTGCAACCTGCCCCGCCTCGAAAAAACTGTAAGCAGCCATATTCAATACCCTTTCACCAAGGCTGCTCAACAGTATTCCGAAAACGGCGCCAAGCATGGAAATGATAATGGATTCGTATAGCACGATTTTCATTATGGAGCGCCGGGATATGCCCATGGCGCGCATCACAGCAAACTCTTTCTGCTTTTCATTAATGGACAGTATCATGGTACTGGTAATAAACAGTACTGCTATGATTATGGAGACAAAAGAAACTGCGACGGCAGTAGCCAGCATCTTCTTGTCGCTGACAATATTATAAGCAGAGTACTCGGCACTGCTCAGAACAAGTGCATTCGGGAAAAGCCCTTTGAGAAAGGGAAGTGCATTATTCCCCCTGATTATAATATAATTAGCCCTGTCTCCCTTAAGATTGCCAGTAAGCTCCTGCAGTTCTGAAAGATGGAGCACAACAACCGGATTAATAGAATATTCGGCTGCGGAGATTATTCCCATCACCCTGAAAGAATTATTGAGGCTATTGCTTGAGGCTCCAAGCTGCAATATGTCGCCAGGCTTCAATCCCAGTAGCTGTGCAGTCTTTTCGTTAATCACAACTTCTCCGGTCCGTTCCCCGCCTTTAAAATATATATCTCCCGGGGAAAAACCCGGCGCAGAAGCCGGTAAAGCATCTAAGCTTCCGGGAATGACTCCGACTCCCATGACAGCCTTTGGAGTACGATTTGTGTTTGATGCATAAATAAGCCGGTTCAATATCGGGGTTGCTCCCTTTATATCCGGATTTGAGCTGATTTTATCGACACTTTGATGCACATCTCCCAGCATCGTCCTTTCTGAATTGGAGACGAGATCTGTGACGCTGGAATCCTGTGGTATAACCCAGTAGTCCACGTCCCTGTCATACATCATGGCTGCCCCCTGCTTTAATCCCACCCCCACAGAAACAAGCAGTATTGCCATTGAGACTGCGATAGCAACAGCTAACGTTGTGAAAAATGTACGCCCTTTCCTGCGTACAAGTCCCAGAAGAGCAATTTTAACGTACATCATCGATTATTTTCCCATCCTGCAATTTAATAATCCTCATCGCCCGAAGAGCAATGGAATCGTCATGGGTGACTACAATAATCGTCTTCCTGTACTCCCGGTTAATCCACGTAAGGAGATCCAGGACATTTTTTCCATTGGCGGTATCTAATTCCCCTGTCGGTTCATCGGCAAATATTATGGGAGGATTATTTGCCAGGGCTCTCGCGATTGCTACCCTCTGCTGTTCTCCTCCGCTTAGCTGCCCAGGCCTGTGTTTAGCTCTCTCGTCTAAACCTACAGCTTCCAATAACTCCGTTATCCTCTTTTTGCGTATCTCCCGGGGGACACCTGCTTCGGAGAGGGGAAGCTCGATATTTTCATAGGCGGTAAGGGCAGGAAGAAGGTAGAAATGCTGGAACACAAAACCTAATTCGTGGAGCCTGAGCTTTGTCAGGGCGTTCCCGTTCATTTTACTGACATCCACATCTTTAATCAATAATTTGCCTTTTGTCGGTTTATCTATACAGCCCAGGATGTGCAGCAGTGTTGACTTGCCTGAGCCGCTTGGTCCTGTGATTGCGATAAATTCACCCTGTTCAATCGAGAGATTTATATTATCAAGAGCCTGGACGTATGTTTCATCCTGCCGGTATGTTTTGGATAATTCAATGGTTTTTATCAAAGGCATGTCAATTCCTTATATTTCTAAATTATGATAAGAATTCCGATAAATAATGACGATGAATAATTTTTTTAAAACATTCTTTTATTTAACATATAATAAGACTATCGGCGGTTTCAATATTTTCACCAAATATGATTATGATGATTACTATCATCATTTAAATTTTTTAAAAGCGATACATATATATAGACCTGAGTTGTACTGGAATTAACCAGAAGGTGTGGTTATGTTATCAAGCACAATCGTAAGCAGTTCGGCAGGAATAATCTCAACGACATCAACTATAAGCGCTCCCCAGCTGGGGGTTCTTGGCGTGGTGGCACTAATAATTTTGTTATCGTTGAAGGAAATTTTATCGGCTTCAAAATCATGGAATAAAAACCTTGCGTGTTCACTGGATATGAGTATATTGCCGCTTTTAATAGCTTTTTTCGCTATCGTGTTATTCAAGGTAACGGAGATATTAAAATGAACAATAAAAATATTTTGAGCGCCACGATAGGATATAAGCCATTAGTTAATTTTCATAATTAATAAAATCGTACATAAAATACATATTAAATGGTTTTATATGATTTATAAAAATGTTAATAAATGGCATGATTTGAGTATTATATTCGCCATACTGGCTATATTAATTGCTCCGGTACTTCCGGTAAGCGCCGGAATAAATTTCAATTATACCAATGCGGAGCCGCATAATTATACAATCACTGATTCCGTATTGAATTCCAACAACTTTGTAAGACTGGTCGGGGGCGATATCGAGATGCCCTCATTAACATTGAAGTTTGCAATAAACAAGACTCTTGTTAGTGGCAATAAATCGTTAATCTTGAACAGCAGCATTTTTGGACCTAAGACAACATCTTTACCGAATCAAAAAGTGTTCTATATAAATCCCGGCGGTACGGCAACTGCTGATTACTTTGTGGATGCATCAGATACATTTGCGGCTAATATGGTTGTTAATGTTTCCACTTATAAACAGCTAAACGGAAGCGTGCCCTTTTTTTCAGATCAATCAGCTACTTTATTGAACAACATTGATGATTTAAAAAACTCATGGAACAATAACTCAAAGGTATTGGACGAATTCTTAAGCATCATAGACGATGCAAGCAGGATAAACGAGACCACAGTTACTTTGGATTCCAACGGTGATTCCGGACAGATAAGCCAGGATTTAGCACCGGGAAGATATCTTGTAATGGTTACAAATGGCACTGACCCGAAGAAGATTATTGCATGGAATGCCATAATTGTAGTACCTTTCAATTCATCTGTCATTATAGGGGGCGGTACAGGCACTGCCACACAAGGAACAGATTTAATTGTGAATGTTTCTCTCAACTCGACTGCTCCAGCCGAGGATTATACTTATACAACCACAATAATCAATAGAGGTGATTATGCAGATAATTTGGGCAATATAAATATAACCTGGGGTCCAGGCCAGACTCTGGCACAGGCGACCAGGATCAATGGCACAATACTTAATTCAGCCGATGCGCTTACTGACATAATACCGCTCTCCAATAGCGCTAAAATTACAACAAATTCAAAATCAGCTAATATGACTTTAAAGACAGGAGCGCTTTCACCCGGGAGTTATCTTGTCAATACATTGGTTTTCAACAGCACAAATTTTTCTGTGGTGTTTAATCAAAGTCTATTGACACTTGCACCGGCGTCATCAATAAACATCACCATTACCTCGCCGGACAACAACAGCGTTAATGATACCGGTTATGTAAACGTAAGGGTGAAGCTCAGTATTTCAGGCACAGCAATGCTGAACTGGCAGGGCGTAAACGAATCCATGCTCCCGGCAGGAACAGGTACAAGCTTCTACAAGAACAAGACAGGTCTGCTAAGTGGGAATTACAGCTTCAAGGTATATGCGAACGACCCAAACGGTCTATTCAACGTCTCGGAAACGAGAATAATAACCGTGGACAGGACAATAGTAACTAATATATCTGCTGATATCGACCCTCTAACCGGGAATTTGAGCCGGACAGTGAATTTATCAGCGCCAAGTGGAAATGTAACACTTACCATCTTCAATGGCACAAATGCAACATTGAATGGCACTCCAATAACCAATATTACAATCGACTCGTTGAACCAGGTAAATTCCACATTCGTAGCACATCTGGGCAGCAACGACAAGTTGATTGGTGAGAATCTCTCCTTCGGTCCGGAAGGCGCTCGTTTCATCCCGGACATACAGATACGGTTCAACTATACAGACGCACAGCTCACAGCCGCAGGAATAACCGCATCTACGCTGAGGATCAAGTTCTACAATACCACTACAAATACATGGGATGTACAAACACCATACACTCTAAATGAAACTGGTAAATACATCACTGCAAACGTGAGCCACTTCAGCATCTTTGGCATGACAGGAACAACAAGTACTGGTGGCGGTGGCAACAACGGCGGCACCAGTGGAGGTGGAGGCGGATTTTATCCTGTAAAACCCACGCCTGCTCCCACATCAACGGTAGCACCAACACCTACTGCAGCGGTTACCCCACCCACAACAACGCCGCCCCAGCCTGCAGTTTCAGTTGTGTCCACTCCCGCCGGGAGCGCTCAACAAGGAGGCACATTAACAGGCATCATCTTAGGTATCCTTGGGTTAGCTTTACCTTCAGGTGAGGGAGGAGCAAGAAACTCGGTTATAATAATAGCCCTGGTGGCTGGCATTTTGGCCGTGGTGGCGTACCGGATTTATGCCAGAAGGAAACGATGAGGCATCTCTATTATAAAGAGAAGACTCATCTTTTTTGAGATGATATGCGAAATTTCATCTTATTTTTTTTGATACTTGTTATTACTTTAAGCATAGCCACCGGTGGAGAAAATAGAGCCTATATAACACTTGGCAAGTCAATTGACGTTCCTGATAAAACGCTAAGTTTTGAAAACCAGGCATTCGAAATCACGGAGATCGGTAATTACAAAACGAATCAGGAAATCAACTTCACTGTAGATGCACCGGGTGCAGATGATATGCTTATCGTGCTTTATGACCGGGATAAGCTGTCGACATGGTACGAACGTGTTTCCAATACAGGCGGACATGCAGTTGTAGTTATACCCTCAAACAAGACGGATAAAGCCGGAATGTATGCGATAACAATATCACATAACAGGACTATAATTGGCGCAGTGCCCGTAGTAATATCTGATTATGACCTGGCTGTTAATCCCGGCAGTAAGCAGATAATCGCAGGTAATACCCTTGATGTTGAGGTAAGAATCAGTAAGAATGGCGTTCCAATCAATGTAAATAATACGGTGAAAGTTGTGCTTGCAAAGGGAAGTTCTTCATTCGAAACGAATGCAACGGCTGTAAAAACCGGAGTATATGAAGCTCACATTAAAATACCCCTGGCAGCAAACGGGACATTTTCATTGTATTCGGTAATAACTACGGAACGCAATGTATTTATTAAGTATCCTGAGACAATAGGGATTGAAAGAGGCGGATATATAGAGATACAGCCTCCTGCCGAGAGATTTCCGGATGAGAAGGCGCCTTTCGTTGGCTTGGCAGCGGCAGTGGCTGCACTGCTGGGCGCTGCGCTGTTGAGGAAAAGGTTATGAGAGCAGAATTGCGTTTAATGATGGCAGTTGTTGTGTTGGTATTACTTGCAGGAGGAGTGTCAGGTGCAGTTGCAGTGGTAACGTTTGATAAAAATATTGCCATCCCGGAAAGGACTTTTACGTGGGAGAATCAAAGCTATAAAATTACGCATGCGGGCAATTACAAACTAAATGAGCCGATTACTGTTACAATTTCTTCAGGAACAGATACAATGCTTATAACTCTTTGGGATGCAGATAAGCTTACAGTATGGTCTAAAACACCAGACCTAGGGCAAACGTCTGTTACAATACCAGCAGGCAAAGTAACCGAATCTGGTACTTATGGAATTGTTGTAAGTAGTGAGGGCAACACCATTGGAATTGCTCCTCTGGTGGTCTCTGAATACTACTTGATAGTAACTCCAACTCCAACACAGACAAGCCCTGGAAGTACAATCAAAGTCAAAGTTAATGTATATAATATAGCCGGGAATCTTGAAAGCGTCCCTCCAGGTAACAGTGTCAAAGTAGAGTTTGTGAAAGGTACAAGTACTCAATTTAACGGCATAGCTGTGGCAACCGCAAACACCGGAGTTTATGAAGCAAATCTCTCGATTCCATCTTCAGCTTCAGGTAATTATCAATTATACGCGGCAATTACCACCAATAAAAATATTTATCAAGACTACCCTGAAACTATCGGCGCAGCGAGCTATAGTGGGACTATCACAATAACCCAGGCGTCATCAACATCCTCCCAATCAGGAGGCGGCGGAGGGGGTGGAGGCGGTCCATCTGGTGAAAATTACTCAAATATTCTGGTAAAAGAGAATTACGACCTCTTTATCGCCAAAGATATAATCACAACATACGCTTTCACCAACAAGAGCAATCCGGTAGAGTTTGTAAATATAACAGGAAATACAAGTGCAGGCATAATCAATGTTGCAGTGGAAGCACTGAAAAACACTTCTACCCTTGTTAAAACTCCTGCGCCCGGGATAACCTATAAGAATGCTAATATCTGGGTTGGAACAACCGGGTTTGCAGTTCCAAAGAACATAAAAGAAGCAACAATCGTATTCAGGGTCGAGAACTCATGGCTCGGAAGCAACAGCCTTGCAGGCAGCGATGTAAAGTTGCTCCACTGGGACGGAAGCCAGTGGACGCCGCTTGAAACTGCACAAACGACAAAAGACGATACATATACCTACTACGAGGCAAAGACAAACGCCTTCTCGCCTTTTGCAATAGTAGGACTGAAGCAATCAGGGACGGTTGTTCAACCCACGGCACAACAGCCCCAGTCTGAAGTTACTGCGGTGGCCACCAATACTCCCGCCGAAACCTCTCAACAAGACACAACAGGCATCTTTGGGATCACTTACCCAATATTTGTTCTAATAATCGCTCTGTTGACCGGCATTTTAATCGTGGTACCGTTATGGATTTTAGCCAGAAAGAAACGGTAATCATGTCACTGTGGCCGGGCAAATTCATGTTACATTGGTTCATCAAAATTAGAAAAAATTGGTGGTTAATTCATGGAGTCCAATAAAGTGGATGTGCGGCGAACAGAGGAAGAGCTGCAGCAATCGGAAGAAAAATACCGTACGTTGATAGAAAATATTCAGGAAGGCGTATTTATCATACAGGATTCTAAACTTCAATTCGTTAACGAGTTTTTTGCCAAAAGCGCCGGCTATACGGTGAAGGAATGCATCGGGAAAGATTTCAGGGAATTTGTTGCGCCTGAAGATTTAGATATGGTTGTAGACAGATATTATCGAACGCTTGCAGGAGAGGATATTCACAAGGAATGCGAATTATGCATGCTGCATAAGGATATGAATACAAAAATATTTGTAAATATGAATCTTAAGCTTATCACTTATCGCGGTAAATCTGCAAGCATGGGAACAGTGAAAGATATTACAGAAAGCAAGAAGGCGCAAGAAATATTTCTTGAAAACGATTGCCTGGCTTTGGCGAGCAAAACAAAATCGGATTTCCTTGCCAACATGAGCCATGAGCTTAGAACTCCTTTGAATGCCATCATCGGCTTTTCAGAACTTATGAAGCAGAGGGTTCCGGGAGAATTGAATAAAAAACAGGCAAACTATGTCGATGATATTCTCACGAGTGCCAATCATTTAAATGAGCTTATCAATGACATTCTCGATTTAAGTAAAGTCGAAGCTGGAAAAACAGAACTTGTTCCGGAAAAACTCCCTGTAACTCAGGCAATAAATGAAGGGCTTACGCTTGTAAAAGAAAAGGCTATGAGTCAAAAAGTAAAACTGAAGGTTGAACTTGGTCCTGGGCTTGAGTTTATAGTGGCTGACAAACAGAGATTCAGGCAGATTCTTTTCAATTTACTCAGTAATGCAGTGAAGTTCAGCAAACCTGAGGGAGGCGAGGTCACAGTAAGTACGATGAAAGCCAACGATATGGCTCAAATCTCTGTTTCTGATACAGGCATTGGCATTAAGGAAGAGGACATGGGCAAACTGTTCAGAACATTCCAGCAGCTTGATATGAGCATGTCAAGAAAATACGGGGGTACTGGACTAGGATTAGCGATTACAAAGCAATTAGTGGAGCTGCACGGGGGCCGGATATGGGCAGAGAGCAGGTACGGGGAAGGGAGCACATTTATTTTTTTACTGCCTAACGTTTCGAAAAATGAGATGGAGTAAATGACAAAACGAATAGGTGAAGCAGACTTTACGAAAAAATCGGAATAAAATAGGAGCAGGAATGGAAAACGAAAAGTACAGGAATAAGATCCTTGTGGTAGATGATGAGCCTGTAAATGTAAAACTCATTACTGATATTCTCGAGAACGACTACGAGATAATACCCGCTTACAGCGGCAGAGAGGCGCTTCTCAAAATAACCTCGGATAAACCTGATATCGTTCTCCTTGATATTATGATGCCCGAGATTAGCGGCTATGAGGTATGCGAAAAAATAAGGAAGCAGGAAACCACCCGCTTCATACCTGTTGTGATGGTCACAGCGCTTAACGGATTGGAGGAAAAAATAAAAGCTATAGAAGCAGGTGCGGATGATTTTCTTACCAAACCCATAAGCGTAGTGGAGCTTGTTGCAAGGGTAAAATCCCTGCTTAAAACCAAATATTTTCACGACCAGCTCGTAAAAAGCAAGGAAAAAATAGAAGCGCAGAACGATTTCAAGACGGTAATGGCTAATGTCCTTCCTCTATTGCTTCAGCAGATTCCCCCTGACAAAAAGAACGAAATTATCCAGCAGATGAGTAAACATGCGGAAGCTCTTGTATGGGAGAAGTATATCCATGAATTACCGGGCAATCCGGAACAGACAGCAAATATTTCTTGCAGCGTCATGAACCGCCTCGGGGGATGTTTCTCGGTAGAGAGCGTGGGAGAAAATAAATATACAATAATAAATAAAAAATGTCCATGGGGAGATGATATTAACCCCGTCCTGTGCATGTTGACGAAGGCTATTTTTGCAAGGATAGGCGTGCATGTATTCAATGACATCGATATAGGCATAACAAAAACAATAGCCAGCGGGGATGGTCATTGCCTGATACAGGTATTTGTGAGAAAGGATTCAGGATAGAACTGATAGAAAAATTTATAAAGTAATAATTGACTCAAATATTAAAGAGGTAGTTAAATGTTCGATATGCAACTCAGTGCAATAATTTCACTTTTTGCCATATTCATTTACGTAGCGCTCGGGATTTACATAATGGCAAAAAACCCAAATGAGCGAACAAACCATATATTCGTTCTTCTCATGCTTGCCTTTGTAATATGGTCGGTGGGATCATATAGCATCGGCCTGGCAGCAGGGAACACACCCCTCAAAGATATATTGCTTTACACGAGACTCCAGTTAAGCGGAGTCATCATTGCCTTCACTGTATTTGTTTTCTTTGTTCTATCTCTTACAAAAAAGGAAACTGCACTTAAAAATCCTCTAACCTACCTTATTGCCGTACCGGCGCTCTATTTGCTGGAACTGATATGGACATCAGATGTGTCAGGCCTGGAGTTCAATATTTTCTCAACAATGGCTTTAAGAAAGCAGGAGTTCTTCCTGTACTCGGCGATATTCGGAATAGCAGGCGTGTATTTGCTATTGCGACAATACATGGCAAGTAAATACAGGCAGCGAGAGCAGGCAAAAATCATACTGGCCGGCGCAGTCCTTGCGATACTGATTGCTGTTGCCTCAAACATTTTGCTGCCAATGTTCTCGGGCGTATATATTCTTCCACTCTCAACGCTTGCGCCTGCGGTGATGGGCATATTTTTCGCATATGCTGTTTACCAGTACGGGCTTTTTATAAGACCGATGCCTGAAATCTCGGCTGCCTCATTTTGCGGCGTAGAGTGCACCTTATGCGCTCTCTATATCAACGATAAATGCCCTGGCTGCAGACTTTACAGGGAGAAATACACGAACTGCGAGATATATAAGTGTCTGATTAAAAAGGGATACAAAGATTGCGGCGACTGCCCTGAAATACTTACATGCCTCCTGCGGAAAGAAACATCTGGACACTGCTTTGTCCTGGTGTCAAAGCCGGATTCCCCTCCGACAATACGGAAATATGACTTGAGACCGGGCAGTACATATTTTGTAAAAGATGATGGATACGACATCTTCCTGGATGCAGTTAAAAGAGGAACCTTCGGTCTTGTTGTCTCTATCACGCCTCCGGAGGAGATAAAAGAAAAATATTGTCTAATCACGACGCCGGTGGTATGGATATCGGATGAGGCTTTCGAAATGGGTGTTAAGCCTAAGGACCTAAAGCGCCTGGGCACTTTGATTATAAACTTCATGAAAAAAACCAGCAACTCTGTGATTTTACTTGATGGTATCGACACGCTCATCTCGATAAACGGGTTCAGTAATGTTCAGCCTGTTGTCCAGGTTTTGAGCAGCACAGCGCAGGCAACAAACAACAGTCTCATCATCTCCACAGGCCTGGAAGGCGAAGCTCTCGGGAAGCTGAAGCCTCTGTTTTTCACACGGCATAAAACACGGAAGAGTCCCTGACGTTGGATGGGCTATTTATGAAAAAGCTTATCAAAAAAACGCCAACCAGTGATGAAATAAACCATATATCAAGAGTGGAGCCGTTAAGTTTAAAAGATATTATCTATTTGCCGATAAAATCCCTTTTGAGTACAATAGATTTACAGAAAGCATTATTCCTCTCATCATTTTTTACATACGGCGTTGGCGACGGGGCGACTGCAGTTTACATGATGGAAATAACAGGAGTAATGCGCGAAGGAAACCCGGTTGTGAGGTTCATTTATTCTTCCTCAGGCCAGCTGAGCTGTCTCGCTTATAAAGTCTGGTATGTTACTGTGGTTTTATCCATTGTATGGATTGTTTCGAAAAAAAAGCAGATATACTGGACAATCAACGGTTTTCTGTTTGCGCTAACCCTGGGAGGCATCATGGCAATGCGGGCAAACACTATGGCTGCATTTGGCATGGACCCTCCAGCTCCGGGGCCTTTAGTAATAACTTTTCTTTTTATGGTAATTTTATTCGTGATGATCGGCGACCAGATGGATAATCTTCAGATTGACGTTAGATAATTGTTATTTCTTCAAAATGACTATGCCTTTTGAAGTGATGTCAAACCTTATGGGATCGATTGGAATCTTGGTATTCCTGATTTTTAAGACTTCTAAAATCCGCTCTCTTGCGCCCGTGAAAGGATTATCCTTTATCGAAGTCCTGAGCACCCCGTAAACCGAATACGCAGCAATGCCGCCCATACGTTCATCCGATGCCGAATCCATTATCACCAATGCAGTAACGTTCTTTTTAGCCAGGCCATGTATTAAAGCGTCGAATTGGGCCCGGAACTCGTTTGGTGACATGTTAAGGGTAAAAACCCCGATATTATCTATCAAAACAGTTTCAGCGCCTTTTGGGATCCTGTCAAGTAATCCGATAATATTTGACTGCAGATCATCGATGTCGGCCGCATTGAATGCCAGAATATCCTTCATATACTCAGCGCGTTCATCGTATACCCTGTCGATGTCCAAAAGCCCCTCTTTGTCATATTTTGATAGCGGAATGCCAAGGGATTCAGCCTGATGTGCCAGGTCATCCTGCGTCTCTTCCGTTGCGATTATTGTGCATTTCCTGCCGTTTGAGCAGCCCTGATGAACGAAATGAAGTCCCAATATTGTCTTCCCTGAACCCGTAGTTCCAGTCAATAACATTGTACGGTTACGCGGATAGCCCCCTTCCACCATTCCGTCTAATTCCTTTATACCTGTAGATAATCGTTCCATAGCATTTCAATCTCCTGAGTAGTATAAGCATCGATAGTTATAAAACTTTTTCAAGTGGAACAGTATGGAACAGTATTGTGTATTACTATTTTTAGAAAGATAGCGCCCCGACTGGGACTTGAACCCAGGTCTTAAGATCCGCAATCTCAAAGGATATCCGCTACCCCATCGGGGCTCTGGCTCAACATGCATCTGTTACATATTAAAGGTTATTGGCTTTTGATTTTTCAAGTTCCAGCAATCTGGTTTTAATACCAACGCCGGCTGAATATCCGCCAATCCCGTTTTTTGCTACTACCCTGTGGCATGGAATAATAATCGGGATTGGGTTTCGTGCAAGCGCCCCGCCTACTGCGCGAATGGCGGTGCTGCCGATATTCCTTGCAAGTTCGGAATATGTGATTGTTGTTCCATATTTGATTTTTCTTGTCTCGTTTAGCACTTTCCGTGTAAAAGGCGATAGAAAGGATAAATCGACCTCAAATGAAAAATCTATATTCTCACCATTAAAATACCGCTCCAATTCGAAAGTGGCTTCATGCCTCTTTTTTTCTTTCAGGTTGCCTGACCTTGCAAACCTGATGGAGCGCAGTTTTGAATTGTATCCTATTTCGATATAGCATTCAAGCAAATGCGAAAAAATAATATCATTTGATTCCGGCATTGTTAGTCCTGATTTAATTGGTGTTCATCATAGGTTTTATTTCTGTTTAATCCTTTCAGTTTTGAATATATCAATATATAAACACAATAGTTTATAACCGATAAATGCGACGAATAGCAAAAAAATGACCATTGAAAACACATTTCCACATCTCAAAGATAGCCTCACACGCCTCGGTTACAAGGAAAACTACATAGAGGAAATACTCAAAGAACTTTACACGCTATTCGAAGACATAGAATTTGAAAAGATAAAACAAACCGCTGACGCCGCCGTAGCTGCAAAGGACACCCCGGGCTTGATAAATTCCCTTAAAGACATCATGCTTCGCCTGGAGAATAAGGGCTACTACCGCCCCGATGCCCCGACGCGCCTGATAAGGCAACTGGTCAATGGGCTTAATCTTGCTGATGAGGATATCTTTTTCCTTCTCATTAATGCCGATATACCAGAAAAAGAAAAATTAGAGGAAATGGAACTACTTGCATCCTGCGCCGCGATAACACAGCTTGGCTATATCCTCTCAGGTTCCATTGTACCCGAAGTAAAAGCTGCAAGCTCAGGGCCTCATGTTTTTCTTCTGATTGACGGTTTCTCTCACGATTCTATTATTTTCGTGGATTTTAGCATCGACTCGATAAAAGAAATTGATGGCCGCAAATTCGAACGGAAAGGAAATTATTACCGTCTGCTGAATACGGATGGATTGGATGGGGAAACTATTGAGCTATTAACCGGATATTATTCGTCTTTCCATATGACTTCAGGCATCGGCTTAAGCCACAATATCCATAATAACCTCGGTCTTGCTTACGACAGGATAGGAAAATATGGGGAAGCAATTAAAGAGCTTAATGAAGCTCTCAGGCTTAATCCGGATTATATTGAAGTTCACAATAACCTTGGTGTGACCTATGACAGGATGGGAATGCCTGAGGAAGCGGTAAATGAGCTAAAAGTTGCGCTCAAGCTTAATACCAATTACACCGAGGCGCATTGCAACCTTGGCAACATATACGCCAGATCCGGCAGATTCGAAGAGGCAGCCGGAGAACTGGAGGACGCGCTCAAAATAAATCCGGATTTTGCAATGGCGCATAATAATCTTGGCAATATCTATGCGCTTCAAAAAAGAAATGAAGAGGCAATAAAAGAATTCAGGGAGGCGTTAAGGATTAATCCTGATTATGCCCCTGCCCATAACAATCTTGGCAACGCTTATGCGGAAACGGGCATGCTCGAAGACGCACTCCGGGAGTTCCAAGAGGCGCTGCGGCTTAACCCTGAATTCCCGGAAGCCTACCTCGGAATGGGACTTGCCTATTATGCACAGAATAGTTTTGATAGGGCAGCCCTTGCAATGATACATGCAGTTTATCTTTCCCCGGATTTCCTTGAATGCGTGCCAGATAAATTGCTCCTCAAGGTAAGGCAGGGCGTTTCAAGACTGAAAGGAAGAATATAGCAATTACCGGTTCTAAATTGCATCCTCATGGTTCTTGATTTCAAGTTCTTTGATGGCGATTTCATGCACTTTGCTGAACTGGCTTCGCCTTTCAACCCTTGTATGTTCGGCTGCCCGCCTTGCAAGACCGCTCCAGAATAAATCCATTTGAATCACCTCAAATTGTAATAGTTCTATCAATGATATACGTTGGAGCCAAGAGCGGAGTGAAAGTAATCCTTTTTCACTCACGTGGCTGCCAATTTCAATTGCGTTACCTTTATGTAATATGAACTGAATAAAGGGGAAGTCTGAATCATCTTTTTATGGTTCAACAAAACCGTAGCAAGCATCCGCTTGCGGCGCATGGTTTAAAACCGAACGCATTCTTGCGTGAGTCGGACCTTAACCGGTCTTACGGAGGGAACAAATGAAAAATAATTACAAAACAAACCCACAAATATTAGACCTTATAACAGGTCTTAAAAAACAGTCAAGGGAAAAGGAAGTGCCTCTCTGGCGGGATATTGCAACGAGGCTTGAGGCCCCTACAAGGAATTATCCTGAAGTCAATATCAGCAGGATAAACCGGCACACCAAAGAAAAAGATTTGATACTTGTCCCGGGAAAAGTGCTTGGAGCGGGTGAATTGAACCACAAGTTAACAGTGGCGGCAATGAGCTTTTCCGGAAGCGCAAAGAACAAAATAACAGCAGCAGGAGGTTCCTGTCTCACCATAGAAGAGCTCATGAGCAAGAACCCGGAAGGTTCCAGGGTAAGGATAATAGGGTGATAACATGACAGTAATAGACGCAAGCAATCTTATTCTGGGAAGAATGGCAAGTACAGTCGCGCAGCGATTGTTAAATGGTGAAGAAATTAATATCATCAATGCAGAAAAAACAATCATTTCCGGCAGGAAGGATACTACATTAGACCGTTACAAACGGTACGTTTCCAGAGGTTCACGCGAGTTCGGCCCCCGTTTCCCGAGGCGTCCTGACCAGATAGTATCAAGGACTATCCGCGGCATGATACCTCATACAAAGATGACAGGAAGGGAAGCATATAACAGGCTGAGAGTTTATATTGGCGTTCCGCCCGAATTGAGTAAAGAACAGGCAGGTACACTCGAAGAAGCAAGTATCATGCGCCTGAGCACTGCTAATTATATGGTGCTTGGCGAATTGAGCAAGAGATTAGGGTCAAAATATTAGGAGTTTTGCATGAAAATCGTTAATTCATCAGGAAAAAGAAAAACCGCAATCGCCCGTGCAACAATACGGGAAGGAAAAGGACGCATACGGGTGAATAAGAAACCCATTGAAATCGTAGAACCTGAATTGATCAGGCT
>JAPZAO010000112.1 GCA_027460615.1 Candidatus Methanoperedens sp. | reverse complement strand
TAGGTGGGCATATCGTGGGGCATACTGCCACGTTCAGGCTGTACCTGCGCAAATCCAAGGGCGAGAAGAGGATTGCAAGGCTTGTGGACTCCCCGAACCTGCCAGAGGGTGAGGCTATCTTCTCGGTCACCATGGAAGGGCTTAAGGATTAAAAATCTGTATTAAAGATGTGGAATACAAAGCTGTCGTGGTCGATGTTGACGGGACAATCACATATAGTGACAGGAGCCTTGATTTCAGGGCTGTTGAGGCGCTCCGGAGCCTTAAAGTACCTGTGGTGATTGCCACCGGCAACGTCCTTTGCTTCGCAAGGGCTGCCTCAAAACTTGTAGGGACTGGCGGCATCGTGATCGCCGAGAACGGCGGGGTCGTGGAGTGCGGCAGGGTTGAATCCGACACTTCGCATATGAAAGAGTGCGAGGAGGCTTTCGGGTTCCTGAAAAGGCATTTTACGCTTGAGAGGCTTGACCCTGAGAACAGGATTACCGAGATAGGCTTGCGGCGGGATTTTGATGTGGAGAGAGCGAGAGAGCTGCTAAAGGAGTTTCCTGGGGTTGAGATTGTGGATACCGGGTTTGCAGTGCATATCAAGAGCAAGGGGATTAATAAAGGCACGGGACTCAAGCGAATTGCTGAGATGATGGGACTTGATGTGCGGGAGCTTGTGGCGATCGGGGATTCTCCGAATGATATCGAGATGGTGAAGGTTTCGGGTTTTGGTGTGGCTGTGGGGAATGCGCATCCTGAGGTGAAGAGGGTGGCGCGGATGGTGACGAAAGGGGAGTATGGGGCCGGGGTGGCGGAGGCGGTGGGGGAGTTGAGGAGGAGAGGGGAGATAAAATGAGAATGGAAAGTATTTACAGCAAGAAATATTATATAGCGAAGATACTATTAAACATCTAATACATATCGAGTTTGCTTAAACTTGTGGTTAAATATGAAAAAATACAAAGTGGCTTTATCAAGGGCATATATTGTTACTATTGAGGCAGAAAATAAAGAAAAAGCATGTAGATATGCAGAATTTTATTTAGGTGATTGTCCTGATGCTTCTACTTCAATAGATAGACAGGATCATAAATTTTCGATTAAAGAAATTGAACCTGCAATAAATGATGCTATTGATGTTGAAGAAGTAAAAGATTATGAGTGAAAGTTTTAAAAAGCCATCACAAACGGAACTTTTAGTAGACGAATTTTTACAAAAAGCTAAAGAATTTCAAACCCATGTTGAGTTAATTAAAGTTCTGAAATCACGAACATATAAAATTGCTGAAGCAAATGTTTTAATTCGTGCGGCATCAGAAGGAAATCGAAGATATTTCTTTGGGTTGAACTACATTACAGCAGAAGAAATGGCAAATCTTGATAACCCATTCATTGCTTTTATCTGCGGTTCTTTGGACAGAACAATCATTATGCCCGCCCAGACTTTATTTAAACATTTGCCGAAGATAAGTCACGATAGAAATGGTGAATATAAAATAAATATTGACAACGATTTGAATATTGTTTTAGCAGGACGCAACAATAGAATAGATTGTAGCAAATATATTAATTCATGGGAATTGCTTTTAAACTCTACAAATAAACCAGAAGAAAAAAATACAATAGAAGTAAGTTTACATACTATTTTAGAGGGAAGACTTTTAGAAATAGGTAATATACGTGGCTTTCAAACATATTGCCCTGATAAGGCCAAAAAGTTTAACGATAATAAATTATCTGACATTTCTTCTTTAGAAACTTGCCCAAGCTTGCAGTTTTCGGATTATGATGTTTTGAAATATATTGATGTACTTTGGTTTAAGGAAAAGGGTAAAAATTTCATTCCCGAATGTGCATTTGAAGTAGAACTTAATACAGGAACTTGGTCAGGAGTTGGCAGATTGGCAACACTGGTTGATTACAGTAATGTAAAACTGTATATTATTTCAAATGATTCGCGAAAATATAAACAAGTTCTGAACTCTTTTCCGGAATACGATCACCGTTATAAAAACATTCCTTTCGATCAGATCGGCGAGTTATATTCGGCTGAAAAACAATTAAAAGATTTAAGATACAGTATCGGTTTATAGGAATTTTTAAAATGATAGTATATGATTATCATGTTTTTCCAAGCAAATTAAATCTGCGTTCATCTGCGTTTATCTGCGGTTCGGTTTTTTCTGAGGCTGATGTTTTTCAATGACCACCGAACTCCTCTCCCTCGCCAAATACCTCGCCTCCTCACGCGCCGAGTTCGCGCTATCAGAGATGAACCAGTACCTTAGCAGGAAATACGAAGAGAAAGAGCTCTTCGAAATTTTAAAACCTCACTTTTATGACCTTGACCTTTTTTGCGATGCAGGCTACAAATGCACGAAACTCGTCAAGCGCCCTCTTCCTTCCGACGAGAACGTGGTCAGGGAACTTGAAGCGCTTTTCAAAAACCCTCAACTTCCGGCGCGCGTCGAGAAACTGATTAATTCCTACATAGAACGCTCCTGCGGGAAGGACTGGCACACAGGCGAGAGGGGGCTATTGATTCGCGAAAATATCGTAAAGCAGAAAGAGGAATACTGGAAAGGGACGGGGAGCTCACAGTATCCGAAAATCCGGATAATTTCCTACCTCCTCTATCATTTTCCTGTTTATTTCTGCTCATTCCAGTACATGCTGCTTGAGCTGTTCAGGGGCGGGCTGCTCACGAACAAAATGAGCATCCTTGACGCCGGGGCAGGACCCGGGACGATAACGCTCAGTACACTTGATTTCATACAGGAATTACAGGAGATTTACTCATGGAACAAAATAGATGTGAAGCTGAATATCAGGATTGATTCGATTGAAAGGGCGCCTGAGAATATCGATTGTTATAAAGAGCTTACATCCCTTTATCTCTCAGGTCTCACGCAGGAAAACACGAATATCACTATAAATGAACCTGTCCATTCGTCCATCGAGGCAGCGCCTGCCCTCCCGGATGTTGACCTCATGGTTTTTTCAAATGTGCTGGCTGAGATGAACGCTCCCCCTTCGCATCGTGCTGATGTTGTGGAAATGGCGGCTTCGGGCAGCAAGAATCCCACTATGGTCATTATCGAGCCTGCCGACCTTGATAATTCAAAAGCGCTCAGGGTCACCCAGCACGCCCTCGTAAAAAAAGGGTTTGCCGTATATAGCCCGTGCTCTTTTATCTGGGGGCTTGAATGCTCAGGGGAAAACTGCTGGAGCTTCCAGGAACTGGGGAATATTCGGGCGCCGGACTTCATGGAAAAGATAGCAAATACAGGGGAATTTTATAGGTACATAAATACGGATATGAAATTCTCATTTGTAATATCGAGAAAAGACGGCCTGGTAAAACACAAATACCTGGCAAAAGGAAAATTCATGAGGCTTTCAAACCTCAAAAAACATATCGAAAAAAGGGTCAATATTACCGTATCCGTAATGTCTGGGAATCTCGGGGATGAGAGAACGTTTGTGTACAAGATCTGTGATGGCACCTCTTCAGTCCCATGCTATGCGGTGCTGCCTGCGTATCACATTAGCGATAATAACAGCATGCTTTTTGAGGCGGGATATGGAGGCATCGTTGAGATTTACGGCACTCTCGTGCGGGAAAATAAGGCTTTATCCTCTTATAATCTCCTTGTAATGCGAAATACCATGGTCAGAGCTGCAGAATAACTCTCAAATTCGGTTTTTGTCGCTTTTCATTCCTGCAATAGCTTCAATATCTTTATACCCTGCTCGATACAGTCCAGTTTATCCTTCATCCTGTGAAGGTCGGTCTCGTCTTCAAGACCCGCTGCGATATCCTGGATTTTTGCCTGGATGATGCGCTTGATGGATTGAAGATCGTCCGGCTCTTGTTCTGGCTCTGGTTTCTGTATTCTGGCAGATTTGGGGGATTCCAGCGCTCTTTTAGATTCCCTTGCAGGTTCCGGCTTTTCCTGGAAATCGCATACCGGACAGACTACTTTTCCCTGGTACCTGAACATGGGAGCTCCGCATTCGTGATGGTTGGCCAGCATGGTCCCGCCTATTTCAAGAAGTTTAGTAATCCTCTGTAATTTGTCATTTGTTTCTTTTTCGTTCATGATGTCACCGAAAGCCTTTTCATTCAATAGCCTTTATATGCTCTTTTTGTTTTATAATAACATCCCATGGTGATAACTGTGCCTGAAAACTCAAGTGAAGTCATAAAACAGTGCGTTGATGCCCTTGATAAAATAATCAATGACGACTCTGTCCCCAGAAATATCAGACGCTCTGCTGATAACATCAAAAAAATTCTCTCCAGTGAAAAGGAATCGCCATCAAGAAGAGCGGCAATGGTCATTTCAAATCTTGATGAGATTGGCAATGATCCAAATGTTCCCATCCATACGAGAACCATGATTTGGGGCTTGTCCAGCCGTCTTGAATCCATTCCGGTTGATAGATAGTCTGACGTGATTTTCTTCTTCTGGGTATAAACGCTGCTTGAGGTACCCTCTTATTTCTGCTGGAGATTGTTAATTGTGGGGTTGGCAGTCTGGGCTTTTTTCATGATTGAGTTTAATTAGTTCGGGGCTTTTCGTTATTCGAGTTTATTAGCTCATTGTTTTTCTCTATATTTTTATCTTTGTTTTTATATTATGTAAAAACCGCATAATTTATATACAGTGAGGTATTTACTGGGTCACATGGGTTTTTGTTATAGTTCTATCTTCAGTTTCATTGGTTTTTGTTAGTTTCCAGACGAAACAATGGGGTTGGTCTGCTTAAAAACTCCAGACGAAACAAGGGGTTTTTAGCCGCAGATGTCAAATCTGATTTATGAACAGACAATAGCAGGTTATAAACGCAAGGTTTCCACACCCTCTACAGTCTTTGATTTTCAAAAGTAAAACTTGTGAGGTCTCCACTCACTCCAACGGAAACAAAGGGGTGAGAACCATAAGTCTTAATACCCGTCTTTCCGTTGGAGTATAGGAGGTTAAAGGCATGGATAGCAAAGCGATGACAATAAATGGTATTTTCGAGGATATGTTAATGAGTGCAAACATATTTGAGAACAGGGAGGTTCTCCGTTCTTCATATACACCTGATTATCTTCCTCACAGGGACGAACAGGTTAAAGGGCTGGCCACGATACTGGTTTCAGCGCTCAGGGGAGAAACACCCTCAAATATTTTGATATACGGGAAGACGGGAACAGGCAAGACCGCGGTTGCAAAACACGTAGGCAAGGAGCTTGAGCGGACCGGCGAACTGCATGGGGTGCCGTGTGTTGTTGTATATATAAACTGTGAAGTCGTGGATACGCAGTATCGCCTTCTGGCATCACTGGCAAGGCACTTTGATAAAGAGATTCCCATGACCGGCTGGCCGACCGATCAGGTATATACTGAACTTAAGAATGCGCTGGATTCTGATAAGCGCATCGCGATAATCATTCTTGACGAAGTGGATAAGCTCATAACCAAAGGGGATGATGTCCTGTACAATCTCACCAGGATAAATTCAGACCTGAAAAAAGCAAAAGTAAGCTTGATAGGTGTTACCAACGACCTGAAATTCACCGAATTCCTTGACCCGAGAGTAAAAAGCTCTCTTGGCGAAGAAGAGATAATCTTCCCGCCATACGATGCCAACCAGATAAGGGACATCCTGCGCCAGAGAGCCAACACAGCATTTAAACCGGGAGCTCTTGAAGAGATGGTGATACCTCTCTGTGCAGCATATGCCGCCCAGGAGCATGGTGATGCAAGGCGTGCGCTTGATTTATTACGGGTGTCAGGCGAGCTTGCAGAGCGGGTGAAAGCACCCAGGGTACAGGAGACACATGTTAAACACGCCCAGGAGAAAATTGAGATAGACAGGATAGCCGAAGCGGTGAGGACTCTTCCAAGCCAGTCCAAGCTCATCCTCTTAAGTGCGGTCCTTCTTGGTCATAATGGCAACAGCAGCATAACAACGGGTGAAGCCTATAATATTTATAAACAGATGTGCAGGATAATCGGAATCGAGGTCCTGACACAGCGCAGGGTGACGGATTTAATATCAGAGCTTGATATGCTTGGGATCCTGAACGCGACTATTGTCAGCAAGGGAAGGTACGGGAGAACCAAAGAAATATCTCTCTCAGTCCCTACCGACAGCACCAGCAAAGTTCTTTTTGAAGATTACAGGCTAAAACCTCTTGAGGATTACAGGCCCCCGAACCAGACAAAACTATACGCCTAATATTTTCCTGGGAAGAAGAGACACATAACCAAGGACAGGAACCCTGTAAAATCGAGCAACTCCAATGACCCACTCCTTTTTTACTGGCTGGAGATAACTTATACTGCCCTGCTGGTCATAGGCAGGGTTTGTCTTTGTATTGTCCCCTTTTGTTATATAGCCAGCATGAGGCGCGGGTGGACCGCCTGCCCACATGGGTTCCCCGGTTTCAACATAACCCATTGCACGGTGGATGATGGGCGTGACGCCCTCCCTGCCAAGAGGCCGGTATAAGATCACGTCGCCGGGTTCCTCAAATGATGTATATCCCGTATCTTGTCCTGTTTTGTATGTTATTATCTGTGTACGGTCTATGCTCTGAACAAAGATAATATCCCCTATCTGGATGTGGGGAATCATACTGCCGCTTTCCACAGCCACCATGGGCGCCCAGAGCCCGAGGGCTATGTGGGAAACTGAAGCAAAAATCGCTACAACCGCAACAACAAAAAGAATGTCCCTTAATAAAGCTACCCAGAAATTCTCACTTTCATTGAAAGATTTTATTTTTTCTCTCAGGCTCATAGCAGGCAGATAATATCGGAAGAAGTAATAAGGCTTGCCCCGAACCAATAATCATACAGGTTTATAAAGGACAAAACCATAATCGAGGCGGAAGGATATTTATGGAACTCCAGAGACCCCGCGGCACACGCGATTTTTTACCGGATGAGATGGCAAAACGAAGGTATATTGAGAATAAGCTGCGCGAGGCTGCAACACGATGGGGATACGGTGAAATCAAGACCCCGACTTTTGAGAATATCGAGCTATTCACATTAAAATCTGGCGAAGGAATCCTTGGCGAGATTTATAATTTCAAGGATAAAGGAGACCGCGAGATTGCGCTGCGCCCAGAACTCACTGCGCCCGTGGTAAGGATGTATGTCGAGGAACTCCAGAAGTCGCCAAAGCCCTTGAAATTCTTTTATTTTGACAACTGTTTCAGGTATGAGCGCCCGCAGAAAGGGAGGTTTCGCGAGTTCTTCCAGTTCGGTGTGGAGATAATTGGAAGCGCCCGCCCGGAGTCGGATGCGGAGGTTATAGCGCTTGCAGTTGAAATGCTAAACAGCGCAGGCGTGAAGGGGGACCTGCATGTGGGGCACCTGGGGATTGTGCGGGCATTGCTCAGGGACATACAGCCTGAGCACCAGAGCAGGATAATGCGCCTTGTGGATAAGAAGGATGACAAGGGGCTTGAGGAGTTCCTTGATGAGCTTAAGGCGCCAGATGAGATGCGGGGGAAGCTTTTCCGCCTGATAGGGCTTCGGGGTGAAAATGCTGTGCATGAAGCCCGGGAACTCGTGGGGGAAATTGATGCGATGTCCCAGTTCGAGATGCTTCTTGACCTGCTGGACGTGTACGGGCTGGAATACCAGATTGACCTTGGAATCACAAGAGGTCTTGATTATTACACAGGCATGGTGTTTGAGATATACTGCGAGGGCCTGGGCGCGCAAAACCAGGTATGCGGCGGCGGCTCCTATCGCCTCGCGGCGCTCTTTGGGGGCGAGGATACGCCCTCAACCGGGTACGCTATCGGGTTTGACAGGATAATGGAGATATGCGAGGCAAAACCCGCCGAGATAAAGCGAATCGTGGTCGTATCGTTTGATGACACGCGAAAAGAGGCAATTGTTATTGCAAATAAACTCAGGGCGCACGTTTCAACCTACATCGATGTAATGGGGCGCAAGTTCAAGGACCAGATTTCCTATGCAAATACGATCGGAGCAAGTCATGTGGTGATTGTGGGGAAGAACGAGCTCGATGCAGGGAAAGTGGCGCTCAAGGATATGAGG
Source organism: Candidatus Methanoperedens sp. (assembly GCA_027460615.1). Lineage (GTDB taxonomy): Archaea > Halobacteriota > Methanosarcinia > Methanosarcinales > Methanoperedenaceae > Methanoperedens. Next base: position 7,750 of record JAPZAO010000112.1, on the reverse strand, counting down.
ACAGGGGTGCAGGAGCTGGTGACGGTGGAGGAAGCGGTGGGGAGAATGAGTTTTAGTACCGCAACTTAAATTGAAGTAAAAAAGAGCATCATAACTAACTTGGTAAAGGAGATTTGAAATGTATATGAAAATCTGGGGTTTGGAGAGGATAAAAGAGATGGGGTTCCCATATCCTCCTTACCAGGTTATCTCTATCAACGAAGATAATCCAGAGAATATAGAGAAGTATGTCCTTGAGAAAATAAGGTTAGTAAACGTGCCAAATATTAAAAATGATAGGATTGGTGTGACTATTAGAGTTTCATTACCTGGACCTCTTGATAAAATGGGAAAACATGGAGGGCTTCACGTTGTAGAAGAGGAAGAAATATTAAAAAGAGTTTTACAGAAACATGAGCAATATAAACCAATGGAGAAGATTATCCTTCAACATACAGTAGATGCAAAATGTTCAGGCGTAACCATGAAAGATAACGGGAGGATTATCCTCGAAACTGTACCTGGTGACGCTCCTCCTTTACTCCAAGGCGAGACGAGTAATTTCGAGAGTTGGAGCTATTATTTAGATGAAAATAAATGGTTAAAAAGTCGCTCGTATACTTATAATGATGGAGAGGTTCAAATTTTGACAGACATTGAACTTAATTCTTTGCTAAAATCTGTGATAAAATTTAAAAAAAATGTTTATTTGGAGTGGTCAATATCTAAAGTAGGACAAATTTTTTACTATGAATACCTCGAATTATCCAAAGCATAAATTAATCTTTTATAAATCTAATTAGTTATGGCCGATTAAGAAATACTATGACAGTTCTATCATCAAAAATAATATTACAAAGAATTCTCAAAGGACTCGAAGGGATGAGTCACTTCAATGAAATAGAAAAAGAATTATCTCCAGAAGCTAAAGTCAATAAATTTTTTGAAAATTTTGAAATCGAGAAGCAGGATATACGGAATATAGCTAAGAACTGCCAGAATATTTCAATGGATGAGAAAAAACTGAAGTCAAAAAATAATGAACTGCCAATCTTATTTAATTCTATAGACTTTAAAGGATTTCGACCAGCAAATTACGACTTAAGACTTGGGAATGAATTCTTTGTCAGCAGAGAAAAACATCCAAAACGGTTATCGGAAACAGATCCTTATGTTGTTATAGAGCCCGGAGATTTTGCAATTTTAACAACTCTTGAGTATATTTATGTTCCAGATGATTTGTTAGGATTAATATCTTTAAGGAATAGTTATAAAAAATATGGGCTCATCAATATCTCTGGATTCCATGTTGATCCCGGATATTGTGGTAAGTTAATGTTTTCAGTTTATAATGCTGGACCTGAAAAAGTTTTATTAAAGTACAAAGAACCTGTTTTTATGATAATGTATGATAAATTAGAAGAACCAGCATTAAAAGGATACGATAAAGAAGGGTTTGAAAATATCACAGTCGATTTAGTATCTGGATTAATTGGACACAGCGTTTCTCCAGTCCGCTTGAAAGCAAGAATAGATAGCTTAGAGATGCAGCTTAGAATATTGATGGCGATTGGAATTGCAGTAGTAGTAGCTAGATTTGCTAAAGTGATATGAGGAGATGAACTTAAATGGCACATAACACTCTAAAAGAACTTTGCTTGGAAATCATAAGTTCCTGTCCTATGCAATGTATTCATTGTTCAAATGAAGATACTCTCCAGCAACGATTGGAATTTTATGAAATAAAATCAATAATAGATGATTTTATCTATTTAGGGGGTAAAATTTTAGAAATATCCGGTGGTGAACCGTTGGAACACCCTGATATATTAGGAATTATCAGATATGCCAAAATAAAGGATATTGAAGTTCGATTATATACATCGGGTTTAGTTTCTCAACGTGAAGAATTTATTTCTATGAACAATAAGTTAGCAACTTGCCTGAAGAAGTCTGGCTTAGATAAAATAATCTTCAATATCGAAGGATCTAATTCAACAACACATGAATTAGTTACTGGCTTGAATGGCAGTTATAAAAAGGCAATGGAAAGTATTTCAACAGCAATAGCGGTTGGACTTTGGGCAGGTATTCATTTTGTACCCACCAAGCTAAATTTCAGAGAGATAGGACAGGCCATTGAAATCAGTAAAACGTTAGGTGTTTCTGAATTTGCGATTCTTAGATTCGTGCCTCAAGGTAGAGGACTCATGAATCGTGAAAAACTTGAACTATCTCATCAGGAATATGAAAAACTATTTTATGCTTTAAATAAAATAAAACTACACTCGAGAATTCGAATAGGTCACCCTTTCAATTGTTTTATCAGCGATTCTGAAAGTTCTGAATGCATCGCTGGAAAGTCTCTATGTTTAATCAAACCTAATGGAGATGTTGTACCTTGTCCTGCCTTCAAACAGAACGTAGATTATGTGGTCGGAAGTATAAAAGATAACTCTTTGATAGACATTTGGTTTAACTCAGAGATTTTACAAAAATTCAGAACATTTAAATACGAAAATATAACTGGTTGTAGAAATTGCCTTCTATTACCTAAATGCCAAGGTGGTTGTACTGCACAGCGTATTTTAGCATGGGGTGACTTTTCTAGAGGTAACGATCCTTTGTGTCTGAGAAGCTGTTCAGAGTCCCCTTCAAATTATTGCAGAGCTAAACATTGTACCAGGGTATTATGCCCATCAAGTACAGCAGTCCCGTAATGATTATAATCAAGCCACCAATAACCAAGGTATAAGCAGACTTTATCGCGGTAAGGGTTAAGTTTGTATCGCCTTTAGTGCTTTTTTTTAGCTCGAAGAATAAAGTGTAGTGACCCACCGCCACAAAAATTACCCCTAATAATGCTGCGCCAAATCCGATATATAAGTTCATTCCTTTCAGTAATCACCTGTTAATATTAATTAGAGAAATCATGATACAAACCAAGATAAATCTTTCTTAACAGGTTCATCTTGTACAGTTTTTAAAAAATACCCGCAATACCCTGCAAGCTTGCATTCATCGCACATGATTTTTTTGTCACAATATCTTTTCCGAACATACCACAACGCATGGCTAATTATCGCACGGTTCCCACCGAGATATTCATCTGCAAATCTGCCTAGATCGGAATAATAGGCGCCTTCATCCTCGATTAGTCCAAGTCGCATTTTGCTTGCAAACCGAATGTTGAATTTGCACATTTCCAAAAGTTTATCGTCTGTTAGCGGTAGATTCCATGAACCTTTCAAAACCATACCTCTGATGAATTGGCTGGAAATTCTTGGACCTACTCCATAGATACTCTCTTCTAATTCTTTTCGTAGAGTTTTATAAGCAATATATGGATTTCCATTTGAGTCATCGAAATGATGAACGTAAAGTCTTTCAAAATCGTAATCATATTTGCTGATGAACCTGGCAGCTTCGACTATACTTCTTGGAAATGCTAGATCTCCCATTGTACTGTCCCGCATAAGTGGGAATCTCGAGTTCTCCAAAATCGAAGCAATTCTGTTTATCGCTGTTTTTTCATCTTTTTCTCTTATCAATTTTATAATTTTATATGGATTGAATAAATCTTTCTTTTCCAGTGCTTCCTTGGCTTTAACAAAATTAGCAGCATTGCTTCTCCTATCCATTACGCTATAAAATAGCCAGAACCACTTATCGTAGTTATCTACTAACCTTCCATCACTATTTGTATTAACTTCATGAGCTCTAATTGGTGCGTTTTTACTTATCTCTGTAAAGATTTCACCGATCCTCTTTTTGGCTAATTCGTCATGTATTCCACTATTCTTAAAAGTTTTTATACTTTCAATCTCATTAATTATCTTCTCATCTTTAAGGGGCTCATTGGTTAATTCAAAGTTTGAAAAATTTGAACTACGCTTTTTCAAAATTTTTTTAAATTTGTTAATATTTATTTTTAGGTCATTTTTAATATTTTCAGAAATCTCAGATTTAACTTTTCGTTTATTTTTTGGGCTGGAACAAATAATCTCATTTTCATCGAGTTTTTTAGTAAAAATCCCTAAGCTATTACAGAGATTGAGTACTTCTTCAGAAAAGCCAATAGGTGAAACTAGGCTGCAAGCGATATTTTCCATTGGTATCCCAAGTTCTGCTGATAATTCTTTTTTATATTCTAAGACCTGATCAAATATGATTGCCGGTTCATCAATATAAATACATTTAACTTCCACAATAACTAATTTATCATCGCTTTTAAAAAGTATATCTATATATCTTCCCGTATTTTTCAAATATTTTTGGTTTTCAATAAATGAAAGTTTTTCAAGTCTACCAGAAATCTCGACGAGAGAAGGATTCCAAACAATTGCATTTTCTATCTCCCATTCGGGTATATACATTGAGACCTCATTTCTTAATAGCGCCAATTTCTTTCAATTTTTCCAGATTTGCGCTTCCAATATTTTGCTCTATCCACCGTATAACAAGATTTCTAATTACTTCCGGACGGCTATTGCCATAAAAAGGTTGCAGAGAGTCTATTATATCCAAATGTACTTCATCAAGTCTTATGCAAATCTGATCTTTTGACATAATAAATCAACTCTAAATCAATCTTATTTCAATTCTAATTCAATGGATAACCTTAATCATGTATAAAAATTTCGGTCAGAAAGATTAAAGGCAGTACAATCATAGGTATTAAGATGAAAAAAGAAGAAATTGAATTAGCGGGAGCAGTTCATAAAGGCAAAACAAAGAGTACGATATTTGAAGACCAAGGTGCAGTTACTGTTTTCAGGGAAAGCGCAAAAGGCATGGGGAAACTAAAGTTACGTCCTCATGAAGCGTATGAAGAGGAACTGGAAGAAAGGATTAATTGAATTATAAAGTCAAAGGCTCTGGCATTTTATCACACTCTTTTCACACCTACACTAATACAATTGTGAACGACTTGGAGTGATAGCCGAAATCAGGTTGTATCGGTAAAGGTAATAATATGAAATGCAAACATTCGGACATCAATTGCGTAACGCGCATCATCAACCAGACATGGGAAGAGAGCCGTGCATGCGAATATGGCGTATCCTGCAGCTACAAGGAAAAACGCCAGGTAAATAATTAGGATTGGCTAAAGAGCCAATCTAAATTTGAGCCAAATAGCTCATCTCCAGTTAATTTTATCTAAGTTAAGCCGGTTTTCAAGATTAGTTTTAAGAGCCTCCATGCATTTAACAGGCTCAACTGGTGAATTCATTGTCCCTCCCCGAGCTAACCCTAATAATAATCGTAATAATTTTCCTGATGATGGCATCCATCTTCTTCAGCCTTTCTGAAACCTCTATAACATCCCAGAACAGGGTTCGGCTCAAAGGCCATCTTGCAAAAGGGCGAAAAAATGCCGCCATCCTGAAAGACCTTCTCAATACCCCGGAAAAATTCCTTGCCGTGATTTTAATCGGCAACAACATTGTCAATATAACCATCTCGGTGCTCATAACTGTCGTTGTAATCGATATTTTTGGCCCGGGTGCCATAACACTGGCAACTATAATCGCAACTCTCCTGATTGTGGCTTTTGCAGAAATAACCCCGAAAGCATATGCTGCAAGGAATCCGGAGATAGCCTACAAACTCGCACCTGTAATGAAATTCCTCGTATGGCTTCTAAAACCTTTAATCCTCTTTTTTACCGGGTTCACGAATGTATTATTGAGGTTAATCGGGTCGAGCACTTCCATCAGGGAGCCCATTTTCCTGCGAGAGGACCTCTCACATCTGATTGAAATGGGCGAAGAAGAAGGGGTAATCCAAAAACAGGAGACGCACCTTCTCAAATCCGCGCTTGATTTTTCAAGGATAAAAGCAAAAGATATCATGATCCCGATTGAAAAAGTCACCTGCATAGATGCCTCGGCAACGCTGGAAGATGCAATTGAGCTTGTCCGCATAAAAAAATTTGCAAGAATCCCGGTAATCAATGAAGGCAAAATCCTGGGCTTTGTTCATATGAAAGATACCTTGAACAATCTTACAAACAGGAAAAAACCTATAAGGGAACTGGTGAGACCGGCGCTATTTGCATCTCCTGAAACTTCCCTGCTTGAACTGGTGGATTTGATAAAAGGCAGCCAATCAAGCATGTGTTTTGTTGTAAATGAAGAAGGAAAACCGCTCGGTCTTATAACGCTTGGGCTGCTGCTTGAAAATATCGTGGGTGAAATCAGGCATATAGAGTAGTATTAATCCCGGATTGCCACGCCTTTTTCCCTCAAATATTCCTTTGCCTCGCCAATCGTGTACTCCCCGAAATGGAAAATACTCGCAGCAAGCGCAGCATCAGCCTTGCCTTCTGTGAAAGCGTCGTACATGTGCCCGATATTACCGGCGCCGCCTGAGGCTATTATGGGAATATCCAGTGTTTCCGAGAGTGTTCTTGTTATCGGCAGGTCGTATCCGTCCTTTGTCCCGTCCCTGTCCATGCTTGTGAGCAGGATTTCACCTGAACCAAGAGCTTCAACCTTCTGCGCCCACTGGACGGCGTCGAGGCCTGTGGGTGTCCGCCCGCCGTAGATTACAACCTCGTACCATGCCTTTGTCCCGTCTTCAAGCTCGATTATGGTTTTATCCTTATTATCCTTAAGATTGGTATTACGTCTGCAATCGATGGCGGTAACGATACACTGGGAGCCGAATATTTCCGAGGATTCTTTCACAAAGTCGGGATTTTTTACAGCAGCGGTATTGATGGAGACCTTATCAGCACCAGCGCGAAGAATGTTTCGTATCGCTTCCGTGCTGGCGATTCCACCGCCCACGGTAAGGGGGATGAATACCTCGTCCGCTGTCCTCTCTATCACGTCAATCATCGTACAACGCCGCTCATGGGATGCTGTAATGTCCAGGAAAACAAGCTCATCCGCTCCCTCCTCGTTATATCTCTTTGCAAGCTCCACAGGGTCTCCTGCATCTCGCAAATGAACGAACTCGACTCCTTTGACCACACAGCCCCCTTTCCTGTCGAGTGTTACATCAAGGCACGGGATGATTCGTTTGGTAAGCATTGCCCTGCTTTTGTTGTTATGGAATGAAATAGTTTTGGTTTCGCAGGCGCCTACTTTTTGATTGTAGTCTCCCCGAGCACCCTTTTTGCCAGGGGCGCATTCCCGAACACGTCCTCACGATTGCCTTTCCCGTTAAGATAGATAGCCACAAGAATTATAGTAAGCCCAATTACTGGATTGCCAGGATTTGCTGCAGTGACTACCATGCCCACCCAGGCAAGCGCCCCCGCAAGCATGCCGCGTATCGCCCCTTTCCTATACGATTCAATCTTGGTGCGACGGAAGATGCGAATATCACGAAGCGTCAAAAAAATAATTGCGGCAAAACCGAAAAGTGCGATATAGAGATAGATATCCATCTTATATCCTGCTCTCCACTCTTTCAGGTTTTATGCGTTTTAAGTATTCTTTTATCATGGCAGGGAAGGATTTTGCCTCCACGAAACGAAGACCAAGCTGTTCAGCCCATTTCTGGATGCCGACATCGCTTGCCACAACAGCGGCGTCAAGCTCTTTTGCAAGAAGCAGCACGTCGATATCAGGCGCGCTGTCAAGGCAGTGCCCACCCTACATTTTAGCCCTTCGCCTAGCCCCTGCCTTAGCTGAAAGCTGATAGCTGACCGCTGAAAACTATCTAATCCTGCACAAACTCCCGGCCTTCCTTCAAGGCCATTTCCGCCTTCGCCAACTGCCTACCCAGATAGATGGCGTGATTAATATCCGAAAGCGCT
>JAPZAO010000111.1 GCA_027460615.1 Candidatus Methanoperedens sp. | reverse complement strand
GGTAATGCGGGGCTTGAGATTCTCGGAAAACCCGGAAGCTGGGGTCCTTCTGTCGCCGTGAATAACGGAAAGCAGGAATGGAGAATTGCTTCAGCGGATGATAATTCTCTTAAGGTCGTTAAGATCACGGGGACTGCTTTCACTCCTTTCACTATAAACAACAATTCATTCCAGGATGCGCTCGTACTGGCAGCCAATGGCGTAGGCATCGGGACTGCGGCGCCTTCTGAGAAGCTTGAGGTTAACGGCAGAATCAAAGCTGCTGCGTTTATCGGCGACGGCTCATTGATAACCAATCTTCCGATCGGCCAGTGGTTTACCAACACCAAAGGGATTTATTATGATAAGGGCTTTGTCGGCATCGGAACTAAAAATCCCGGGGCGAATCTTGAAGTCAAGGGCGGGGAGAGCATTTTCAGGGCATCCGATCTGGCGCCGGATGATTTCATTAAAATAAATGCAACGAATGAATTCTTAACAGCACAACCGCCCATAGTAGTTCAACCGCCCATAGTAGTTCAACCGCCTATAGTAGTTCAACCACCAATAGTACAACCAATACAACCGCCAATAGTGCAACCAATACAACCGCCGATAAGGGTCACACCAATGGGCGCGGCAGGGACAACGACGCCAGTTATGTCTGCAGCGACACTAGCAGGCCAGCCGGCTATTTCAGCAGCGGTAGCATCAGCAATAGGTTCCATCGGTACAATTGGTACAATCGGGACAATCGGAGGAACGACGGTAGCGGGAGGCCCGACAATACAGTTTTTTGAGGCTAACACCCAGAAAGCGAACCTGTGGTGGAAGAGAGGCGGGGCGTTTTTAATAAACAGCATTGGTAATACAAACTCTTCCATTAATCCCAATGGGGGCAATGTCGGTATCGGGACGGCAAGCCCTTCAGTAAGGCTTTCAGTTGGCGGAAATGGAGCAAATGTCTATGCTACGGATGCCTGGATAGAAAATAACATGCATGTCCAGGGCAATGAAACACTTGCCCAGGGGGGTAGAGGAAGAATGAGGGTTGGCACTGCATGGACATATATTGGATTATATGCTGATCCTTCTTCAACAGGGGTGAACAATGATCTGGTGCTTGGAGCAAGTTCCGGAACTGTAAGAATTGGTCCGGATAACCTGGCACAAAACCTTAAAGTGTCCGGCAATGTTACAGTGGCACAAACCCTTAAAGTGTTCGGCACAAAAAACTTTATTACACACCATCCACTGGATCCGGAAAATAAATATCTTATCCATACCACCCTTGAAGGACCTGAGAACGCGGTTTTCTATCGCGGGGAAGCGGAACTTTCCGAAGGCAGGACGACCATCCAGCTCCCTGATTATTTTGAAGCATTGACGAGGAAAGAAAACAGGACTGTTTTGATTACACCCAAATTTGAAGGAGATTCCCAGGTTTCTATGCTTGCAGCCTCGGAGGTCGATGACGGCAAATTCGATGTGAAAATGATTGACCGCAAGAACCCATCCCAGAAATTCTATTGGGAAGTCAAAGCAGTGAGAGCTGATGTTGGAATACTGGATGTGGAGGAGCAGAAGTTACCTGCGCAATAGAGGTAAAAGAAATATGAAAGATACAAAAAGGGTACTGAAAGAGATAATTCTATCGGAAACGGTTAAATCGGATGTAATCGCAGCGAATGTTTTTTTGGATACTGAAAATAGTCCTGAAACTGGATTGACCGTTACAAGAAGAGATTTAGAAAACCCTCTTGTCCAAATCAAGATGATGGGTGCGGGAAGTGATTTCGAGGGAGTCCTGGCAATCAGCACCACCGGACTTAAAGGCGGTCCTCTTGAAGAACGTATGAGAATCCATACGAACGGCAACGTGGGCATAGGAACGGATAACCCGAAAACGTCGCTGCATATACCAGAGCAGGGGCTTCAGATCGGAACCAGCCCAAATGCATACAATAACTTTCATATGGTCTCGGACTTCACGGGAAATAACCGGGGATTCCGGCTATTTAACGGGAATTATGGAGCGGGGACGCATCTTTTGACGGTGCTTGTGGACGGCAGGGTGGGGATCGGGACAACGACCCCAGTTGCCAATCTGGATGTTACTGGCGGTGGAAAGCTCAATCAAATCGCTGTTGGTGCAGCGCCTTTTGGAACCCTGACTTTCCCGTATGAAAGTATTCAGCTACCCACATGGGCAAATCTCAGGATCAACTTCGGATCAACTGAAACTGCGATTTTCACAAATGATGGAAAACTCGGTATAGGGACGCCAGCGCCGGGGGCGAAGCTTGAAGTTGTTGGTGATATTTTGGCTTCAGATGGTATAGACCATGCGATGAAGACCATAGACCAATTGCAGATTAATACTACTTTAAGAAGCGGTATTTATCAAAATTCCGGTGATGGTTTAAGAAACGCTGCGGGAACGGCGGTGGCTCTTAACAATTGGTGGCATGTTATCAATATGCACCACCAGCACAATAATGGTTATAACGCTCAAATAGCTGTTCCCCTTTCGGCGTCGCCATCGCCTAATGAGATATATTTTAGAACATCTCATGCTGGATCTTGGACAGACTGGCGCAAGGTGCTTTCGGAAAATTCCGATGGCAGAGTCGGCATCGGGACTACAAATCCCGGGGCAAAACTGGATGTTAGTGGAAGCGGCGGAGCTTCCCAATGCTGTGCTCCAGTACCTCCAACAATTTCATTAGCAGAAGCTTCAAACACAGCTGGAAGACAGGCATGGCTTCAATTTCACAACGCAGGGGAAGCAGAATCATACATTCGCTTAGCTGGCGGCGGACCTGTCGGCAGTGGCAGAGAAGGGCAACGGCGTCTTGAAATCGGAGATAATCAGGGTGTTAGAACAAGCCTGACGATAACCGGCAACGTCGGCATCGGAACTAATGACCCCAAGACTAAACTTCATGTAAAAGAGGGCGATATCAGGTGGGGCAATAACAGCCAATTAAACGAAGATCATGGAGGAAGTATCGAGCTTGGTGGCGATAGCAGCACTCCTGGAAAAGGAACACCATACATTGATTTTCATTATAAAGGTATTCAAGAAGATTTTAACACGAGAATCATAAATGATGCAAATGGTAGATTATCAATAATTGCCAACACCCTTTCAGTTTCGGGTAAAGTCGCCTTCGGTGGAACAATACAGGTGAATGGCGATATCATATCAGCGCGTGAATCTGATGGGACTAACGCAGGGATGATAGATTGGCGTAACCTCACGAGTAATAGAGGATGGCATATGCCGATGCGCTCAGGAGATGACGACAAATTACAGCTTTATCATTATGATGCCGGTAACTGGTCAGGGCCTTATATCAATATTAATCGCAACGGCAAGGTCGGCATCGGAACAAATAATCCGGGGGCATTATTGCATGTAAATGGGAACGCCTCCAAACCAGGGGGTGGCTCATGGACAGATTCATCCGATAAGAGATTGAAAAAGAATATAAAAACCATGAAGGGGGCTTTGGAAAAGCTTTTAAAACTTCGCGGTGTCAGTTTCGAATGGAAAGAACCTGAAAAACAGGGGAATCTCACAGGGAGACAGATGGGACTTGTCGCCGATGAAGTCGAAGAGGTATTTCCAGAATGGGTGGGCATAGACCACGAAGGATATAAAAACCTGACAGTCAGGGGTTTTGAGGCTCTCACTATTGAGGCGTTCAGGGAACTCAGTGCAGCAAATGAAGAATTGATGGCAAAAAATAAGGAGCTTGAGGAAAGGATTAATGCTCTAGCGAAGAAAATAAAAACACGTTGATAGGATATTAACACAGTACATTGAACAATCATTGTAATAAATGAATCAATAAAGAATGATATGTGAACATTGGCATTCTGATGAGAGGAGGAGTCAATCATGAAACAAAAATTAGAACACCGTCTCAAAGAACTCCGCTCCGAGTTCGAATCGGTCAGAAAGCACTTGCATATCTCGAAATAAAACAGGCAACCTCCGAAACACCCTGCGCATCAGCGGCGCGATACATGTAATGAGAGGAAAGATTAATCAAATAAGATAGACGCACAATAAAGGCACAATCAAAAGATGTTCCAGAAACCGAGCCGATAACTGAATAAAGACGCAGGTGTATTCAGTTTTTTAAGAAAAGAGCAATGAATACCGTGGTGACTATTTGCGAATTCAGGTGAATCCGCAAAGGTTGCAAGAAACATTAATCGATAAAAGATAAGGGGAAAAAATATGAAAGATACAAAAAGTGTAAAGAAAGAGAGAATTCTATTGGAAGCAGATGAAGCGAATGAATCGGATGTAATCGCAGCGAATATTTTTTTGGATACCGAAAAAAGTCCTAAAACTGAATTGAGCATTACAAGAAGGGACTCCGAAAAACCTCTTGCCAGTATCAGGATGATGGGGGCGGGCAGTAACGATTTCCAGGGAGTCCTGGCAATCAGTACAGTCAACAGCGGAACTCTTGGCGGGCCGCTTGTGGAGCGAATGAGAATCCATACGAACGGCTACATGGGCATAGGAACGGATAACCCGAAAACGCCGCTGCATATACCCGAGCAGGGGCTTCAGATAGGAACAAGCGCACAGGCGTCCGATAATTTTCATATCGTCTCCGATTTAACAGGGAATGCCAGGGGGTTGAGATTATTAAACGGGAATTACGGCGCAGGAACATCTCTCCTGACAGTCCTGGCAAACGGCAATGTCGGCATAGGGACGACCGGACCAACACAGAAACTTGAAATCAGTGGAGCAAATGCAGGATTAGCGATCGGAGGAAGATGGAACGATCCCATTGTATACACGAGTTATTTTGGTAAACCAGCTAATGACGGTAGTTGGGGTAATGGTTCTGCCTACATGAAGATCATTGATGATGTCACTTCAGCCGACCAATCAATTAAGGGTACAAGGATAGAAGTCTATACGCATAAATATGGTGGGGCGACTAACTTTGCTGCGGTATTTGGAGCAAATGGCAACATCGGTATCGGAACGACTAGTCCGCAGGCGAAGCTGGATGTCGCCGGAAATATCAGGTGCGGGACATCCCAAACAGTCAATAAGGAAACTTCAATAACATTCAGTGGATTGAACGGGGATGTGGACAAGATTTACGAGTTGCGTTTATTTGGCAGGATGGGCACAGCAGGGGCAAATAAAAATATAAGGCTGGGTCCCAACAAGAATTTCGCCACATCCGGATTTAGAAATTTAACTCATAGATTTTTTGAGATTAACAATGACGCAAAGATCGACACTAATATAAGGAACAACGGAGGCCTGACTTTAGGGTTTACGGACTGGAATGCAGATGGCGATATCTTCATCATGGCAAGATTCTATGCAGCGACAGGGAAAAGCAGAGCCCTGGAAGCCACTCACCTGTATACTAACTCAGCTGCCGGATCTAACCTTGAATTATGTGGAAGCCATATTGGATGGTGGTCGGATACTACAACTAACATTACCTCCCTTGTAATTGATTTTAACGGAGGAGCTTTTACGGGGACAGCCCTGCTGACAACGGTTCAACCCTGATACCGGAACAGTAAAGTTCGGCGCATTTTAAAATTGAGAAGAAAGAGGAAAAGAAATATGACTGATACGAAAAGAGTAAAGAAAGAGAGAAATCTATCGGAAACGGCTGAATCGGATGTAATCGCAGCGAATGTTTTTTTGGATTCCGAAAATAGTCCTGCAACTGAATTGACAGTTACAAGAAGAGATTTGGAAAAACCTCTTGCCCAAATCAAGATGATGGGCGCGGGAAGTGATTTCCAGGGAGTCCTGGCAATCAGCACCACCGGACTTAAAGGCGGTCCTCTTGAAGAACGTATGAGAATCCATACGAACGGCAACGTGGGTATCGGGACGCCGGAGCCGGCAGAGAAGCTGGAGGTATCGGGTACGGTAAAAGCAGCATCGTTTATGGGCGATGGCATTATCCTGAAAGGAATGATCGTCATGTGGTCGGGAGCAATAAACGCTATACCTAATGGGTGGGCGCTTTGTGATGGCAATAAAGGCACACCTGATTTAAGGAACAGGTTTGTTGCAGGTGCAGGAGGCCAATATAAACCAGGTGATACCGGCGGTATGGATACTGTAACGCTAAATGTAAAGCAAATACCTGCGCATGACCATGAGGGTGATACCCAATCAGGTGGCCAGCACGAGCATCGCACTGAAGGCCAGGACGCCAATGGCCTGGCCATGAGAAAACGAACCTATCCCGGGGAAACAACAGTAAAAATGGGTTACGGGGGTGGATGGAATGCCGATCCGAATAATGAGATGTGGAGGGGTCATGCGGTTTCGGACTCTGTAGGCCAGCACGCCCATCACTTTAAGACAGTTTTGACTGGCGGTGGGGAGACACATGAAAATCGTCCGCCTTATTATGCTTTAGCATACATAATGAAACTTTAAATGGGTAGAAAAAGATGATGATGCCTGAAGGAAATTGAAGAGTAAAAAGAAAAAAGGAGAATTATTATGAAACAACAACTGGAGCAGCGTCTCAAAGAACTCAGGGCCGAATTCGATTCAGGCCAGAGGACCCTTGGAGAAATGGAGATAAAACAGGCGAATTTGAGAAATACCCTGCTGCGCATTAGCGGGGCGATACAGGTGCTGGAGGAGGAATTGGCGAGAGAGAACCAGCCTGGATTGAATAATATCGAGACGTTCGGGGAGATTCCCAAAATCGAACCTGCTATGGAATGAATATATCTTTAACCATTCCGGTTCACCCAAGTATTAGCTTTGCGCCTGCGATAACAAGGACTATTGCGAGCAGGCGGTAGAGTGTTATATTTACAAACCTGCGGCTGCCCAGACGAGAGCCGATTAGCCCGCCAAACACCGCCGCAAACGCCCACGGATAAATGACATCTGGCAGGAATTTTACGCTTGCAAGATTCCCGGAAATTCCGGCTATGGAGTTCACAAGAATGAATGCCGCCGAGACCCCGGCAGTTTCTTTTGTTCCTGCCCAGCCCATGAACAGGAGCAGGGGACTCAGGAATATGCCGCCTCCCACGCCAACTGCGCCGGATAACAGTCCGATCCCCGCCCCGAAAAGAACCGCCCCGATAACAGGAACCGGTTTTCCTGAATCAGCAGCCGCAGAGTGCCTGTATTGAAAAAGCCTGTATGCTGCGAAAAGCAGGACTAAGCCGAGGACCTGTTTATAAAAAGAACCCGGAAGGGAAAGAGTGCCTCCGATAAATGCAAACGGGATGGAACCCAGAGCAAACGGCCAGAAGATATTCCACGAGAAATAGCCCGCCCTGTAGAACTGAAAAGTTGCGATTGTTGCCACAAGAATATTTAATAAAAGAGCAGTTGGCTTCATTATATCAGGAGCAAGACCGAATAATGCCATTGCTGCCAGATACCCGGAAGCTCCGGCATGACCTACCGAAGAATAAAGCAGCCCTGCTGCAAAAATAAGAACTGAAAGAATAATGATGTCATCCATACGGTTCTCTATCAGGACTTGCCGAACTTCCTTTCAATATTATCCAGCAATAAAATCAACAGTTTATTCATTTCCCGCACATTGCTGATATGCGATGCGATTTCATCCGCTGCCTGTATGTATTTTCCGTCCACGAGTTCATCTGCACAGTTCTTTAGCATGAGATTGATGCTATCAACAGAATATTCGATATGGAACTGCAATCCTATTACGCGCCCATACTCAAATGCCTGGTTCGCGCATGCTTCACTTTCTGCTATTCTTACAGCGCCAGGCGGTATTTTGAATGTATCGCCATGCCAGTGGAAAGCGGTGAATTTAGGGGGCAGCGTGCTGAAAACGGGGGAGTTTTTTGCATCCGTAGTTAATGAAACCGGGAACCACCCGATTTCCTTGTATGTGTTCCTGCTGACCCTGCCGCCAAGGACATCCGCAATCAGTTGGGAGCCAAGACATATTCCCAGGACGATTTTTTTGCCCGCAATAGCTTCGGCAATGAAATTCTTTTCTTCCCTGAGCCAGGGGTATTTTTCTTCCTCGTAGATGTTCATTGAGCCGCCCATGATGACCAGCCAGTCGAAGTCATCTATATCGGGGAGTTCTTCATTGTTGAAGAGGAGGGTTCTTGAAATAGTATGTCCTCTGTTCTTTGCCCAGACTTCAATATTTGCAAGACCTTCGAAAGGTTCATGTTCAATGGAATGGATTCTCATAAATATCCTGATTTTTTGCCGGTTAAATTTTCTATCTCAACCTTAATAACTGTTACATTGTCAACTGAATTTTTTTGATATTCAAATGCGTCACCTGAATAATGACCTGTTATAATATCCAGAGCCTTTGTTTTTCCCTCAATGCCCTCAATAAAAAAAGCTTTACCAGACCCTATAACGCTGTAATATTTCACATCCCAGTTGCAGGGATTTTGGGATTTTATTAATCCTTCTTGAATATCAAACTCAAAACAAACCCTGTTATTTTTTTTAATTATATCTATTTTCCTGCCATCTGCCGCGGAATGGAAATACAGGCACTTATCCTTATAGCCGAAACTGACAGGGACGATATACGGAGAATTGTTTTCACAAAGAGCAATCCTGCAAACATCACACCTGCTTATTATGGATTCTATCTCTTTTATATCAGTGATTTCTTTATCTTTTCTCCTCATTTTTAACCTCTTTGTGCCTTTCAGGCTGGACTTCTTTTTTATCTGTGACTGCCTTCTTTATTAAACCTGTATGTATGCAGTATATCCTCAGCCCTGATAATGCCTACCCTCTCTCCATTTTCAACCACCGTTATATGCGAGGCTTTGCAGTGCTCGAACATCACAATGGCATCCGTGAGCCATTTCTCCGAATCAATTGTTAGCTCTGGTGAGTGCATGATTTCATCCACTGGAATATCCAGATTTGCTCTTTCTGCGACGCACTGCATGACATCTTCAACTGAGATAATGCCGGCAAGCCTGCCGTTTTTACTGATAAGCACACTTGCAATTTTATTTTTCTTCATGAGCTTTGTAGCCTCAACAAGTGTTGTCCCGGTGGAAACGACCACCGGGTATGGGAGGAGGATGTGGCTTATTTTGGACATAGTTCTTTGCCTCATTTAGTTTCAATCACCGCGAAATAAGGCGTAGAACACGGATGACACGGATTGGACGATTTTCACGGATAATTTTAATCTGTGCGCATCTGTGTTATCTGTGCAATCTGTGTTCTATCACAATTTGCGATGAGATTTCTCTGCTCCCTACCTCTCACTCCGTCCTGACCTTCGGCTCGCATACAATATTCTTTTTCGGGCATCCGCGTGCGCATGCACCGCAGCCGATGCAGTTCTCAGGATGCGCCACGGTCATTACCTTTGCGCCGCAGAGGTCATCAGCATTGGGATGGTCGATGTACTCGAACACTCCGCGCCCGCATATCTTGAAGCATTTTCCGCAGCATCCGCAGTTGTTTATGTTGCTTCTTACCACAAAGGCGGGAGTCCAGCTTCCACCAGAAGCTGTTATTCCTGTAATGTATTCCATATTTTCACCTCACTGGTGCAGCTTGTCGGGGTCATACTTGTGCCCGAGGATTGCGTTCGCCATCTGGTCAAGCAGGTATATCGAGCCGTTGTATCCCATGATGGAATAGCGATACACGCCCACGCGGTCGTACACAGGGAACCCAAAGCGCACTAAAGGAACGCCCTCATCATCTGCGACGTCCTTGCCCTTGGAGTTGCCAAGTATCAGTTCTGCCCCATGGGTTTTTACAACCTCATGGAATTCGTAGAGGTCGGTACCTTCGAGTATCTGCGTATCGGTCTTATATTCGTTGTTCACAGCCTTTATATCAAGTGCAAAGTCCTTGTGCTTTGTAGCTGTCATAGCAACGGTGGGTTCCATCCCTGCCTCGGCGCAGAACCTGACGATAGCTGACACAAGATCAGGGTCTCCGAATATCGCAACCTTCCTGCCGAACATGTAGTGATGCACATCCACCATGCTGTCTATCAGGCGCCCTCGTTCCTTTATGATCTCATCCGGGATTGAAGCGCCGCTTAACTTGCAGATATTCTGTACAAACCTGTCCGTGTTGATGACTCCTATGGGGGCAGGGTCAAGCACAGAAGGCACGTTGAACTTGTTTTTGAGATACACAGCCGCCGAACCTGCGCTCCTGCATATCGCAATTGTGCCCGGCGAGTTTGCAGAATCCGCGATGTCGGTAAGACTTGTTCCCCCGTCGGGCAGGAGAGGTTTGTGCCCGCCAGGCAATATGGGAGTATCAAGGGTTTCGGAAATATCGGACAGGAATATGCTTTGCACATTCATTAAGCGCAGCATGTTCTTTATCTCCCTGATGTCGCCGGGATTGATGATTCCCGTGATTATGTTTATTTTGTTATTTGGCTCACCCTTTACTGCCAGTGTTTCCACAAGCGTCCGCAGCGCATTATCATATCCTGTCAGGTGCGTGCCAACATAGCTTGGCGTGGACGCGGGGAAAATCTTCATAGTATCATCAGTCAGCGCCTTCTTTGCTATCAGTTTAACATCGTCGCCTATGGTCTCGCTCATGCATGTGGTACAGATACCAATGGCAGCCGGGTTCAGCCTGGACTTGATGTTCTTTATCGCTTCTGTCAGGTTCTTGGCTCCACCGTACACTGCAGCATCCTCGGCAAGCGAAGAAACCGCTACCTCAGCGGATTCCCTGAAATGCCGTGCGATATTGTAGCGCGGGTACGTGCTGCATCCTTGGGAACCATGCACCAGCGGAACGCAGCCGTGAACTCCCATATAGGCAAGTATTGCGCCCATTGGCTGGCACATCTTGGGCGGATTGATCGTTACGCTTCGTGCCATTTAGCTCACCTCCAGCGGCTTGTTTATGAACTTCCACACAGGGCTGTTGACAGCAACATCAATATCCCTTGCAAAATTCACGAATCCCTCAAAACCCGCATACGGCCCTTCTTCGTAGGAATGACCATTGATAAAGGGAATTCCAAGCTTGTATGTCAGGTATTTCTCCTTCAATCCGCCGATAAAGAAATCGGGCTTGAGCTTGACCAGGTATTCCTCTATCTCAAGGGCATTTGGGTTGTCTATGCAGATATGCCCGGGCTTTGCCTTTGCCATGATTTTCTCATAGTCGTCCTTGTGACCGAACGTGGTTGCCGTGAGAATTGTCTCGATACCTAATTCCCGCATCGGCTCAATCCAGTGCCAGGCGCGCGGCGCTCCCTGGTATATGAAGCATTTCTTGCCCTCAAGTCTCCTTCTATAGTAATCGATACCGGGTTGGTACTTCGAAAGCTCTTCGGCAATAACCTTTTCCGCATTCTCCTCAAGGTGGAAGAACTCTCCTACATCGCGAAGAGCCTCTGCTGTCTGCGTCATGCCAAATAGGGACACGTTGATATAGGGAATGTTGTACTTGTCCTGTATCATCTTGGCGATATACGTCGAAGAGCGCTGGCACTGCACGATATTCAATTTTGCACGATGCATTGGCGGCAGATCGCTGTACGAAGCATTGCCTGTAAATACTGAGAGAACTTTTACACCCATCCTTTCAAAGAGGGGCTTGACTATCCAGGCATCGCCATCGATATTGAATTCACCGATTATGCACATATCGTAAGGTGTTGTCGTTTCGGGTTCCTCTGTTCCAACCACCTTCTCAAACAGCGTGCGGTTGGCTATGTGATGTCCTAATGACTGGCTCACGCCCCTGAAGCCTTCGCAGTGGAACGGCACCACCGGTATTCCGATTTTCTCCTGCGCCTGCTTGCATATCGCTTCAGTGTCGTCGCCTATCAGCCCGACCACGCATGTGGAATACACGAACACAGCCTTTGCTTCCGGGAAAAGCTCATGCGATTCAATTATGGAATTTAATAGCTTTTTTGCTCCCCCGTATATCACGCTTTCTTCTGTCAGGTCTGTACTGAAGCAGTACTTCCTGTGCAGCTTCACGTCCGAAAGGTTCCTGCGCGTGCCCCAGGTATAGTAGGCGCATCCTATGGGACCATGCACAAGCTGGATAGCATCCTTTACGGGACCTCCAACTACTCCCCTGCAACCCGCGAACGTGCAGCCGCGCTCGGTCATGTCTCCGGGTACTGTCTGGACATTGCACATGGGCAATATCATGTTCCCGGGCTCATGGCATACGATATGCGGCTGGCGCTGCGGTATCGGGATATCGCATTCCGGTAATATTGTTGTCATTTTTTTCTCCGTTTATTGAATATTTGTTATCACCGCAAAGTTCGCAAAGAACGCAAAGTGTCAATATCTGCGTTCATCCGCGTTTATCTGCGGTTAATTTTCTATTTGATTGCCTGTTCTCCTATCTCTCCTGTTCTCACTCTCATAGCATCCTCAACAGGGCACACGAAAACCTTGCCGTCCCCTATCTGCCCCGTCTGGTTTGTTCTTATTATATTCTCCACAACTTTTGGAACATCGTCGTCCTCGACTACTGTATATATCATCCTCTTTGGAATGAACTGTAGTCTGTTTTCAGTTTTTACCTCGTTCATTTCATCGTCGGGTTCGATCAAACCCCTCTGTTTTCCCCTGCCCTCCACGCTTATCATGGTAAGTGCAGGGACGCCTATGCCCAGAAGACCAGCCTTTGTCTCCTGTATTTTATGCCTTCGTATTATGGCGATAACTTCCTTCATGATTTCACCTATAATCCTGATTCTCCAGTCCTCACTGTGTACGCCTCTGAAACATCGGACACGAAAATCTTGCCATCACCGATATTCCCGGTGCGCGCGCTGTTCTGGATAACGTTCACTGCCTTTTGAACATCCCCGTCTTCCACGACCAGCATCAGCATCACTTTGGGCAGTTCATCATAACACACAGTCCCTACCCTGATTCCCTTTTGTTTGCCGCGCCCGAAAACGTTCATCTTGGTGAGGGAATAAAACCCCTCTTTTTCCAGGTGCTCCACAACTTTTTCTTCCTTGTTTGGCCTGATTATTGCACGTATCATCTTCATGTTCTCACCTCTCCACGATACCGAATTCAACCATCATGTTCTCAAGCTCCTGCATCGCCATTGGTTTTGGTATCACGAAATTCCTGTTCCCTATGATGTTCTTTGCAAGGGAACGATATACTTCAGCCTGATTGCATGCGGGGTCATAGTCTATCACGGTTTTCCGGTTTATCTCCGCCCGCTGAACCATATTGTCCCGCGGCACGAACTGGATCAAATGTGAACCTATCTTTTTTGAGAATTCTGTGAGAAGTTCAAGCTCATTATCCACGTTGCGTGAATTGCAGATTATGCCGCCAAGGCGCGCATCGCCGTTCTCCGCGAATTTCACAATGCCCTTACAGATGTTATTGGCAGCATAGAGCGCCATGAGTTCCCCGCTTGCCACGATGTATATCTCTTTTGCATAGCCTTCTCTGATAGGCATAGCAAAGCCTCCGCATACAACGTCTCCGAGCACGTCATAGAAGACGAAATCAAAGTTCTCGTTGTAAGCTCCCAGTTCCTCGAGCAGTTTTATTGCAGTGATAACACCACGACCTGCGCAGCCAACGCCAGGTTCGGGGCCGCCTGCCTCGACGCACTTTATCCCGCCAAAGCCTGTGTGCTGGACAACATCAAGAGTTACACCGGCTGGGCCGTTGTCGCGCATGGTGTCCAGTACCGTTGCCTGCACTTTTCCCCAGAGGAGCATTCTCGTTGAATCTGCCTTGGGGTCGCATCCTATCTGCATCACGCGCTTCCCCATGGAAGCAAGCGCTGCTGTAAGGTTCTGGGTCGTTGTGGACTTACCGATTCCACCTTTTCCGTATATTGCTATTTGTCGCATTTTCCTCCTTAGACGGTAGTCAACTGGTGACTTAATAATATATAAAGATTTCAGTTGAAAGATGTTAGTTATGATAAACTTTATATAATATAATATCTACAGTAGATAGCCGTATGCCTTTAATTGGCATCGCATAGGAGGAATAATGAAAATGAGTTTTAAAAAATCGATATACTGGTCAGTAATAATGGTTCTTCTACTCCTCTCTGTACCTGCTCTGGCAGCAGATGCACCAAAAGTAGATTCGGGTGACACCGCATGGGTTCTTGCGAGTTCGGCGCTCGTGATGATAATGACCCCTGCCCTGGGTTTATTCTACGGCGGCATGGTGAGGAAGAAAAACGCACTCTCAACAATAATGTTCAGCTTTGTGATCCTAGCATTAATTAGCGTCCAGTGGGTGCTTTATGGCTACAGTCTTGCCTTCGGTCCTGACATAGGCCACGTAATCGGCAATCTTGACTGGCTGGGTCTTACCGGCGTAGGCCAGGAGCCCAATACCGATTATGCAGCAACGATTCCTGCCCTGGCATATATGATATTCCAGGCGATGTTTGCCGTAATTACGGTTGCTCTTATTTCCGGTGCGTTCGTTGAGCGCATAAAGTTCAAAGCCTTCATGGTATTCTCCCTGCTCTGGGCAACTCTTGTCTATGACCCGATAGCGCACTGGGTATGGGGCGTTGGCGGCTTCCTTCGCAACATGGGTGCGCTTGATTTTGCGGGAGGCACGGTTGTTCACATTAGCTCTGGAGTTTCGGCTCTTGCAATTGCTTTTGTGATAGGAAAACGCAAGGGATTCGGAAAGCAGGCCATGGAACCGCACAACATACCCATGGTTATTCTTGGCGCAGCGCTCCTGTGGTTCGGATGGTTCGGGTTTAACGGAGGAAGCGCAGTAGCAAGCAATGGACTTGCAACAAGCGCCTTTGTTGTAACCAACACAGCCGCAGCGGCGGCTGCACTTATGTGGGTGCTGCTTAGCTGGTACCACAAGAGACCGAGCGTCCTGGGTGCTGCTACGGGCGGTGTTGTGGGCCTGGTAGCAATAACACCTGCTTCGGGCTACGTTACGCCGCTGGCGGCGATAGTAATAGGAGCAGTCGGAGCGGTTATCAGTTACTACGCTATGCTCTTTCGGAGCAAGCAGAACGTGGATGATTCCCTTGACGTCTGGGCATGCCACGGCCTCGGCGGAACTTGGGGCGCTATAGCCACAGGCATATTCGCAACCGTAGCAGTAAACTCCGCAGGTGCAAACGGCTTGCTCTATGGGAATCCCGGACAGCTTACAACGCAGATAATTGCAGTCGCTGTGACATGGGTTTACGCGTTTGTTATGACAGTCGTGTTAGCAAAGATAGTTGATGCAACTATCGGACTGCGTGTCCCGGATGAAGAAGAAGCTGTCGGGTTAGACATTTCCCAGCATGCTGAGAAGGCTTATTCGTGAGGTGAATAAAATGAAAAAAATCGAAGCAGTAATAAGACCTGAAAATCTTGATGCGGTCCGGGTATCACTTCAAGAGAAAGGTATCATAGGCATGACGGTCGAAGAAGTGCAGGGGCGCGGACGCCAGAAAGGCGTCTGCCTGCAATGGCGCGCAGGCGAATACTGCGTAGAATTCCTGCCGAAGATAAAAATAGACCTGGTAGTTGACGACAAGGATGTAGAAACCGCGATAGAAGCGATCATCAAAGTTGCGAGAACCGGCAAGAATGGCGATGGGAAGATATTCATATCTCCAGTCGAGCAGGTCGTGCGCATAAGTTCGGGTGAACGCGGTAAGGAAGCCATATAATGTGGCTTCCGGAAGCTTCTTAATAAAACTTCAAGGAAATAAGGAGAAAAAATATGGCGACACCAACACCTGAAAAGGTTCTGGAATTTATAAAAGAAAAAAATGTAAAATGGGTAGACCTCCAGTTCATGGATATTCCTGGTTACATCCAGCACATCACTATCCCGTCATACACACTGAAAGAAGAAGATTTCACTGACGGCATAGGAAAGCTGGACGGCTCATCAATCAAAGGTTTCAAGTCAATCTTCGAATCGGATATGAGGATGTTTCCCGACCCGAGTACATGTGCAATCCTGCCGTGGACAGACAATACACCCCACAGGACCCTCCGCCTCATCTGCGACCTCTACGATGCATTCGGAGGACCGCGATTCACACGCGACCCCAGGCACATAGCGCAGAGGGCTGAGGGAGCAGTGGAAAAAG
>JAPZAO010000110.1 GCA_027460615.1 Candidatus Methanoperedens sp. | reverse complement strand
GGTGTTTTAATAGCGTATGAATTCTATATCCCGGCAATCGCAGGTGCCGTGATTATTACACTTTTGCTTGCAGAAAAACGCCCCCTTCATTCATTTGCTACCAATCTTATGGATGATGAAATCTTAAGCGGCGTTCGGTTTCTTGCAGTTGTTTTCATACTCTATCCCATTACGCCGGATGAATTAGTCATGGGTGTAGTTAATCCGAGGACGATTCTTTTGATTGTGATAATAGTAGCGACTGTCAGCTTCATCAGCTTTGTTATCATGAAACAGCTCGGGACAAAACGCGGGATACCTGTTTCCGGGATGCTTGGCGGGCTTGTGAACAGTGAGGCAACGACAGGCGCCCTTGCTGCGATGGCAAAAAAAAGAACCGAGTTGATAGAATCCAGTTACCTGGGGATTGTCCTTTCAAATGCTGCAATGCTGGTAAGGAACATGGCCATAGCTTTCATTGTTGACCCGAGCGGAAAAGTGTTATTATTGATGGCGCCTGTGCAGATTGTCATTATCCTGTTTTCCGCAGCAACAGTTATTAAATCAAGAGGCCACATGGTTTCAAGCGAGACTATACAATTACAGTCCCCGTTTGCGCTATCGCCGGCTGTAAAATTTGCCTTCGGGTTCACTGCATTATCTTTTATTTCAAGATTCGCCTACCTGTGGGCAGGTGCTGCAGGAGTTTATGCGATTGCGCTGGGTGGATTTATAAGCAGCGCAGTAGTAACCGCATCAGTGACAGCGCTTGCTGTTAGCGGCAATGTTTCATACAATACTGCTGCAATAACCGCTGTCCTTGCAAGTATAATAAGCACAGGCAATAAGATGATACTTGTAAAATGGTCAGGACCGCCAGAACTTATGCAATTGATAAAAAAATCCTTCACGCGCTTCATAATATTCGGTACGGTCATCCTTATTATATGGGGGATTTTAATAAATCATTACTTTTAGGGATAAGAATCGCATTTGGGGTATCATATATTCTTGCTTTTTCTATTCCAAGGATGTTCAAAGCCATATCATAATCGCTCTGCATTATCCTGTTCTTCTGGATAAACGGTTTTATTTTATCCATCAGTGAAGAGATATCGGGTTCTTCAATCGTGATACCTTTTTGATTCAGGCTTCTGTCTTTTCTTAATGCGTCCATTACAGCAAAATAGTGTAAGGGCTCACATAAAACAGCAATAGCAGAATAATCAGATTGGGCTTTTAAAACATTTAAGCCTTCGATGATATTCGAGATTTTTATTTCATCTACTTTAATCTTATAATCCAGGAATTTTTCGTATGATGAAATAAATGCATGGGCTTGCAGATTCAGGCTTTTAACAATATAATCCCTGACTTTGAATTTAAGAAGTCTCCCAAGCCGGTGTAAAAGCTCGTTATAAAATTTTTCAGTTTCCTCGTATGAGATTGCGATTTGCCTGGCTTTAAGGGGACTGTACCAGAGATGTTTTGGTTTTTCACGCAAGTTCATCAATTCATTGACAGTCCGTGCAGCCTGTAAAAGGAACTCCCCGTCCTTTTCAAATATGTCTTCATATACCTTAAAAAAATCCTCCCTGGATTTCGTATCAAGACCATAAAAAACAACGCTTAATGGAAGCCTGTCTTTACTTTCGATAAGCCTTGTATTTTTATCCACAACCTCATTTGTATAAATCCTGTACAGGGTTCTTGCCGGCCCATCTATATCTGCCGAAGCTGTTTCATAGTACTCTGTCCAGAATTCATGCGGTGAGACCAGTCTTTTATTGTATTTATTCTCAAGCTCGTACAGGTCGGTTGGAATATCAAGAAAAACCGCCTGCGGGTCAATTGTATCCAGCAGGGAAAGCATTTCCTTGTGAATCTCATTTGCGCACAAAATTGCACGTCTTCCGTTCTCAGGGAAATACCGCTCAAGTTTGAAAGGAGATTCGAGATGAAGGAGAATAGCCGTGTTCTCAAGATTATTGAGCCAATCCCTTACCGCAGCGTCGTGGACATCAAATACGCTGATGACAGGAATAAGGAACAATTTCGACATCAATAAAATATTGTCCTGGAGTTATAAACCTGTTTGCACAACATTATTTTCCATTGCTTTTTGCAGGACGCTTTTAATCTCCTTCCTGATATCAATTCCCGCAGAATTGTCAAGATAAAGTAACCCTTCTTTTATCCTGGCCAGGTCAGGGGAATTATTCTTTAGTTCTGCAATGGCACTGATTAAACTGCTTATATCCGGCTTTTGTGTTTGTCCTGTTATGAATACGAATGAGTTTCCCTCCCGTTCTAATCGTACCATAATTTTACCTCCGATGTATGCATCCATGAATTAATTATACTTAATGGTTTATATAATTTTGTTTAATGGTTTAATGGACTTAAAAAAACAAAGGTAAACGCATCAAGCGCTTACCTTAGATATTTACATCGTACAGGGGAATATCCATGCTTGAGTCGTTGATCAGCGAATCAATTGTACTAATGTCGCTCTGCGTCGCGAACTGGTCATTGACTGAAGGTGTTGCCGTTGCCGCAGCAGAAACCGGTGTTTCTGCCGGAGAAACTGTCGAAGATGCTGATGTTTCAACCTGGGTGGCAGGAGTCTGGTTGGCAGGGGTGGAGGGTGTTACTTCAGATGGCTTATTGCCCACACAACCTAAAGCTGATGCTGCGAGTATGAGCAACAGCAATATATAAACAATTTTCATGTTCCTCACTTCTTCCATTCGCCGCTCACGCCGAAAGCATTTTGGGTTGTATATGTTCCATGACCATCCAGAAGTGCTGCACCTGTGCCTGTGACATTGAGGCTGATATTGCTGCCTGATATTCCGACTCTGATGTTGTCGCCCGTTATTGTTGCCGAGTTAAATCCCTCATATTTTACCTGTCCGTTGCCGAGAGTCTGGTTTGTACCGCTGTCCGTGGTAACGGCGGCATTACTTGAGACTGTCAAGGTAACGTTTGTTCCGGAAAGCGAAACTGTGACATTTCCTTCGATTACTGCCCTGCCGCTGCCATTAGCTGCCAATGTACCAGTCCCTCTGACAAGGGTTTTCCCGTCCCGTTCTTTCTCGTTATTTCCATGCTCACCTTCTGCTTTTGCATTTCCACCCGAGAGTTTTCTGTAATCCTTGACGAAATCCTGCAATAGCCTGCTTGCATCTCTCAATGTTTTGATTGTTTCTTTTTGAGAATCGTCTACGTTCTTCAGGAAAGCCTGGGCATCCGTATTATTTATAACCATGCCTGAATTGTCAAATCCTGTGTGGGCTGCTAACAACACTTCTGTTTTCTGCTGGCCGGCTCTTGCTTCTTGCATCAAATTCGTGAAATTTGCAGCGATTGCCTCAAGGTTGGACGTATCTGTGCCATTTGATTTCAGGTTCTGGATTTCCGTATTAAGTCTTGCTGACACATTATCCGACTTTGCAATGAATTTACTTATTGTATTATCAAGCAGTATTGCGAAATCATACTGGGTTTCAAGTCTTATCCTGGAATATATATTCTTTAATTCGTTGTTATCAGCTCTTAGTGCCTCGGTTGTATTATCCTGCTGTACTTTTGTTCTCAGCAGTTCCAGTTCAGCAATATGAGCATCGGCATTTGCAGAAACATTGAATGGGATTATTCCCTGGTTTTCAGGCTTCTCCACCCTGGATTTCAGGACATCAAGATATGAAATTGTATGATTTATGGCTTTTTGAAGATAATTCTGGGCTTTGAGCTCCAAATCTTCCTTTGATTTTTTGTCCTTTTTGGAATTGGATTCCTTTATTGCTTTATCTAATTGTGCCCTCGCATTCTGAAATTGTTTTTCTGTATTTGTAAATTGCTTCTGGTTTCCGTTATTTTCGTTTGGCTTTTGGGCCGCTGTGATTCCTGAGAACAGGCTCAATATAAATACAGCCGCAACAAGCGACGTTAAGATTGTGAACCTATGACTATTTTTCATTTCATTCTGCCTTCTATTATTTTTTGTTCAATCGTAAACTATTCTACGAGTGATTGCCAATATAATCCGGGAATAGATAAGCATGCTTTTATATGATAAAAATTTCAGCTTCTTTCAGCCTTTTAAATCCTTTACAAACCTCTATAACGGCTTTTTTAGCTTTATAATAAACTATATATATTCTCTTTTAAGATTAGACTATGTGTTAATGAGAAAAAGTTTTCTCCTGGGAATTCTGGTAACAGTCGTCTTCATCAGCGGCGCGCACGCCGCTACTTTACACGGCACTATTTACCAATGGTCAGATTTTGAAAATCCTCTAAAGGGCGCAATTGTTGAGGTAAATTCTACACCGTCACAGTATGTGATATCAACTAACGGGACATATTCATTCAATCTATCATCCGGCAATTATTTGATTAAGGCAAAATACTACAACAATAATATCCTTGAATTTGCTGCCGAAGATGAGATACGTATTGACAGGGAAGGTGATTATGTCCATGACCTCCTCCTTTTCCCGCCCACGGAATTGGATAAACAATATCTTGGCGACATAAATCTGACCGGTGACCTGGTTACAAAAAGCGATTCTAATCAAATATATTATCTAATTACCACCATACTCCTCGTTTTCGCCGCTTTATTAATTCTTTACTGGTGGAGGAAAAAGAAAAATAAGCCGATTGAAAAGAGCCCTGGAGAAACTATTGAGATTCCTCCTGAGATTTCCCCTGAGATTCCACCTGAAATTATGGCAAAAACCGAAAGCATAGAACTGCCTGAAGACCTGCGCGAGATTTATGGGCTGATACTGAAAAAAGGCGGAAGGGTAACCCAGAAGGATTTGAGAAAAGAAGTAAAATACGGAGAGGCGAAGGTCAGCCTGATGATAGCTGACCTGGAAAACAGGGGTTTAGTCAAAAAAATCAAAAAAGGGCGCGCCAATATTATAATTGCCGAAGACAAAAAATAATGCAGTGAATTTCCAAAATCGTAACCTTCATAGACGTAAAAGACCTACAGGTGAATATGATAGATAGAAAGGAAATAATAGACGTTTTATCGGGATACGATTTGAGTGAAGCCACGGTTGGAGTACTGGCATCCCACTCTGCTCTTGACGTATGCGATGGGGCGGTTGAGGAAGGTTTCAGGACTCATGCGGTATGCGAGAGAGGGCGCGAGAAGACTTATACAGAATATTTTAAAGCAGAGAGGAAGAAGGAAAAGCTTATCCGCGGGATTGTAGATAGCGCCGATGTTTATAATAAATTCAATGAAATATTAAAACCCGGGAACCAGAAGAAACTGCGGGATAAAAACACGATTTTTATTCCCAACCGCTCATTTACTTCTTATTGCGGGATAGATGAAATTGAAGACAGTTTCAGGGTTCCCATGTTCGGGAGCAGGAACCTGCTCAGGAGTGAAGAGCGGGGAATTGAGCGCGATTATTACTGGCTGCTTGAAAAAGCGGGTCTTCCTTTCCCTGAAAAAATTGAAAAACCAGAAGATATCGACAGCCTCGTTATGGTAAAACTCCCCCATGCAGTAAAGAAGCTTGAGCGTGGGTTCTTCACGGCTTCATCTTTTCCAGAATTCAAGAAAAAATCAGAGGCGTTCCTGAAACAGGGAGTAATTACACGGGAGGCGCTTGCAGAAGCACGGATAGAACGTTATGTCATTGGACCGGTTTTTAATCTTGATATGTTCTACTCACCAATAGAGGAGGAAATGAGCAAAATTGAACTTCTCGGCATCGACTGGCGCTTTGAGACCAGTCTTGACGGGCATGTACGCTTACCCGCGCCCCAGCAGATGACTCTAAATGAGCGCCAGCTTATGCCTGAATACACGGTCTGCGGCCATAACTCGGCAACACTTCGTGAATCACTGCTTGAGGACGCATTCGAGCTTGCCAGAAAATACGTGGAAGCGACACAGAAATACTATAAACCTGGAATCATTGGCCCATTCTGTCTCCAGACATGCGTGGATAAAGACCTGAATTTCTATGTATACGATGTAGCGCCGCGTGTGGGCGGGGGCACGAACGTGCATGTGTCCGTTGGTCACCCGTACGGCAATACACTCTGGCGCAAACCCATGAGCACGGGGAGGAGAATGGCAATGGAGATAAGAAGGGCGATCGAAGAGGAGAGAGTGGAAGAGATAGTGACGTGAGATTGATTGTTAATGTAATGACAGTAAAGAAAAAATAAGATTTTCGGAAGAATTTAAAAGGAATGTAGTTGAATAACGCTATTCTTATTCTTTGATATAAGCTACCCCTTCCGGTTCTTCGTGTTTTGTTTTGATAACAATAGTACTGGATAACCTGTTAAAGAGCCGAAGCTTGGTTCCAGGCATAGCCAGCCAGCCGATAAGACAATCAAGGGGAAGAATAAATGCCTTGCCGGCGCTTTCAATGGCAGCAGATGCATAATCTATTTTCTCTCCTTTTATACCAGTCACTTTCAGATTCATTGCCATCTTCCCGACGGACTGACCGTTATATCCTTCAAACAAAGTCCAGTATGCAAACATTAATACTCCGTGAACCCCAAAGCCCTTCAGGCTGATAAAATCAAGATCCCATATAAGCCCCAGAGTGCCTATAATACCGATTCTTAAAGCATCCACCAGCAGGTTATCGATTAACCATGCCCAGAATCTGCTTTCCCATTTTGCCAGATGTATATTCTCCATATTCTACCACGACACCACTTTATCGTATTCAAACAGCATCCTGACAATCCTCCCGTAATCCACACATTTATGCCCCGTTACCCCACGGGCCTCTGCATCCTCAGAGCAGGCATAGGTCGTTAAATCTGGTTTTGCATAAACGGCATCATGCAATAGCAATATTGCCACTTCGTGTTCCCTGCTCTGGGCTTTTGCAATTTCCAGTAGCGTTGCATCGTTCGGGTTCCGGATAATGTGCAGTATTTTCATAATCAAAACGGTATCACTATATCAGATTCTGTTATCGTTTTCACAATCTCTTCCCTTTCTATTGCCCTGACATTCGTAACAAGGGTTGATATACCCCTCTTTTCCATGGAATATCTGTCAGCCAGCATCTGGCATTTCAGCATCGAAAGCGCTTCAAATTCCTTGTTCAATGATTTCAAATTAATCAGTTCAGGCTTCGTTTGGGTCGCGGAATAAACGCCGTCGTCCAGGAAAATAACCGTGACCTTATCCTCACGCAGCGTCAGTCCCACGCTCATCCTGAGCGCCTCTGCGTTCCTCCGTGTATTCATGGGAAGGTTTCTTACAACAACGGTTATTTTTTTCATAAAGGGTTACGCCCCTTTATGACGTCCCGAGTCACGCCTCGGGAGGGCGTGTTGGGGTATGCTTTGCATACCCCTTCGTTTGATAAAACTTTTTTAAAGTTTTTCATGGCGTCTCACCCAAAAGATATGAACCTGTCCACTTCGCTTGCAATGCACGCATGGTCGTACTGGCTTCCGAACAGGATGCCGTCTACCCTCGCGATATTTCGCTGCTCCACGTTGAACGCGCAGACGGCGATATTAACGCCTTTATCGACCAGTCCTACAAACTCTTTTTTATGAATATTATAAACGCCGTCGTACATTAAAAAAATCGATACCTCATGACCCTGTTCCCTTGCAGCCGAGCTTATTGAAATAACCGTATTGGTATTCTCGTTCTCAGGGCTTGTGGTCAATAGTATCCCGAGCTTCATGCTTTACGAATCCTCACGATCCATAGGTGTTCGCCCTTCTGCTCGATTCCCATTATTTTATGCCCCTCGTTTTTCAGGCTGCGGGGCACGTTCTCTACTGCGGGGCCATGGTCAAATGTCACGCACAATTCCTCGCCGCTTTCAAGTTCTTCAAGTTTGAGTTTTGTTTTTACAAATGTATAGGGGCACACTTCCCCTTTCAAGTCAAGTTCAACTGCCATTTTTTCACCATATCCTGCATGAGTCTCCGTATATCTCTTCCTGTATCGATGTTATTTTGGGTTGTTCCCCACATACGGGGCACTGCTTGTTCCAGCGCATTTTGATTTCGTCAAAGGTCATGTTGAGCGCATCGTAGTAAATAAGGCGTCCCGTAAGCAGCTCGCCTATGCCGAGCAGGTATTTTACTACTTCGGTCGCCTGTATTACGCCTATTATACCTGGAAGAACGCCAAGCACGCCTGCTTCCTGGCAGCTCGGCACCATTCCCGGCGGCGGCGCATGTTCAAAGAGGCACCTGTAGCACGGGCCTTTGTGCGGTATTATTGTTGTGACCTGCCCTTCGAACCTGTATATGCTGCCGTGGGATAGCGGCGTGTCTGTGATAACGCATGCATCGTTCACAAGATATCGGGTTGCAAAGTTATCAGAGCCGTCCACCACGATATCGTATTCCTTGAAAATATCTATGACATTATTGGCATTCAGCCGTTCGATATAGGTCTTTACCTCGATATCGGGATTGAGATTATTGACGAATTGTTTTGCCGACTCAGCTTTTGGTTTGCCCACATTTCCGCCGTGGATCACCTGGCGCTGGAGGTTGCTCAGGTCAACGGTGTCGTCGTCTATTATCCCGAGCGTTCCCACGCCTGCCGCAGCAAGGTATTCGATTATGGGCGCGCCAAGGCCGCCGGCGCCTATGCATAATACCTTAGAGGAGAGAAGTTTCTTTTGTCCTTTTCCGCCAACTTCAGGTAAAATGATGTGGCGCGAGTATCTTCTTATTTGTTCTTCACTGAATCCGCCTAACATTGTTTTATCACCATATTATTACTGGGAGTATTATTTAGCACCATAAAGTATTACTGCCATATATAATTTGTGGTAATTTGGATTATAGTTGAAAACTAAATGTTTTAAACATATCTTTTGCGACCTTTGCGGCTCTGCGGTGAATAAAACCGCACCGCAAAGGCGCCAAGTACGCAAAGTGTTGCTATGATATGTATTAAAAATCAAGTTTGTAACCAAATTATCGTATATCCTTTCAAACCTTTAGAGCTTCAATAAATTCCTTTAATGCGACTGCATTGTTGTATTTTTCTTCCTTTGCTCCATAAAGCAGGGTAGCTGTCCCGATTTGTGATTTTTCAATTATCATGGCGATAAGTTCTTTTTTATCCTTTAATTCTTCAAAATACCGGCGCTTGAATTCATTCCATTTCTCAGGCTCGTGCCTGAACCATTTCCTGAGGTCATTGCTGGGTGCTATGTCTTTTAGCCACAATTCAACTTTTGCCTTATCCTTGCCTAATCCGCGGGGCCAGAGCCTGTCCACCAGTATCCTGGAACCGTCAGTTTCAGCTATTTCATCATAAACTCTTTTTATTTGTATCATTTAACTCCCTGCAATATAATGACGCAATTTAATCCAAATTTTGGATAATATAATCTGAATCTATATCTTCATGACCCACCCTATTATAATATCGGATGAAATTCGCTAACATTGACTGTGCATAAGGATCATCAAGTTTAGCTATCTTTGTGTATTGGGTCAAGCTGTCTGTCGGGAACGCAATGATATTCTGAAAATCAAGAACGCAATTTGGAATAGCAGGTATTTTCGGCAAAAAAAAATATCGGTCAGATTTTCTACTCTCAATCAGTTTGATAAGATTGTTTCGATTCTCCTTGTTTCCAATTTTTTTGAAGGTTATATATTCTTCAGTTTCCTTTAGGAGTCTTGCTTGTACAAGCAGGGTATTTTGAGCATTTCTCTCTCCTTTTCTGAGCACAAAATCACAAGATGGAGTCAATAATACAAAAAATGCATCATCTTTCTTTAGAACGTCTCCCGTTTCATATTCTTCTGTAACAACAGGTGGATATACATAGAATTCCATCGGATGCGATTTTTCGAGTTTAATTTTTGGGTCCTTCAACAATTTGATTATTTGCTCTTTTGATAATGAATTAGCAAGTCTGCGTATCAGCAAATATCCAAGGGAGACTTCATCCTCGATTTTCTTTAAAGACCCCCAGTTCGGTTGAACAAAATCCCAAAAATAAGAACGCATGGATTCATTTAGGTAATCATCAATTTCTCTTTTTATTAAAGGTAATTTTGAATCAAAAATTGATTCTATTTCTTTTTTAAGCGCATCGTTACCATCGCCCTTTCTCACTATTCGGACAATATCGGATTTCAAGTGCTGAATTGGCTGAACCAGTCCTGAAAAGAAAATAATAGGAATAATATAAGGCTCAAATATTCTTTCAACATCCTCTTCTTTGATTCCGGGACCGTTATCACTAAAGATGACGCTTAGTTCATTATCATTTTTTGATATACTGACGGCAATTTTTCTCTCTTTTTGTTCTAATGTGTCAAGCCAATAAAGGCTGTTATCCAGAAGATTGACAAATATTATTTCAAGATCCGATTCGTCAAATCTGACTTCAGTTTTACTATCAGGGAGAGTCGTCTGAATGTTGAGCTTTTCAAGTCTGCCACTAAATAAAGCAAATACATTCCTTATTGCATCTTCGAGGATTATATCTTTAGGTCTACCTCTCTTCCTGCCTCCAAAAGGTTCGAGTCTTCTGAAAATTTGAGACATGGTAGACCTTTCCAGTTTAACATTGCGTATATGTGAAGTGATTTTTTCCTCACTTACTGTTTCTTTCCTGAATTCTTTTTCCAGCAGGGAGAATTCGTTGTCCAGTCTCAGAAGAATATTGTTTCCATCATGGAGCACCACATCAAGCAACAATCCCAAAGTTGACAGCCGTCTGTATCTTGAAATTACTTCCTGAACTTTTTGAATCCCTTCTTTAATTGCTGTATCAGTTTGCAGCACAATTTGTTTGGCTTCTGCATCTTCAGGTAGTTTCTTTGCGACCATTTCAATGACAGGAGTCATTGATATTTTGGAGAAGATGCCTTCAGTTGTTATAACATTTTTTTCTTGTCTTGGTCGCTCATTGTATCTTCTTCCTTCAAGTTCGTTGAATATGAATATTATGCTATCCTTAAGGTCATTGAGTGCAGAGCTTTCAACAATTCCTTCTCTGTTACTTTGATCAACTAATATTGGATTTTTTTCCAGACTTATTGCAACATATCCAATTATCTGGTTATTACTGAGCCTTAGAGTGGGATTATTAACTCTTCGACGGTCAATTCTTAGCCAATCATTTTTTGGTTCACCATATGGCAGAACTCTAAATCCATCCCTGTAGATACTGATACCAGAGGCTATATCAAGATCTCTCCTGATATCCTGTAGGGTAGACCCTAATTCGCTTGCTAATCCTTTTAAATTCTCACTTTCTCTATCCCATACACGGAATTCAAATTCAAATGGTCCGCATTGAGGTAAATGGGATGGTTTGAGATTGATTTTTTGGTTTGCCGATTCTTTTTTGTTGGTTTTCCTGAAGACA
Source organism: Candidatus Methanoperedens sp. (assembly GCA_027460615.1). Taxonomy (GTDB): domain Archaea; phylum Halobacteriota; class Methanosarcinia; order Methanosarcinales; family Methanoperedenaceae; genus Methanoperedens. The sequence goes on along the minus strand of JAPZAO010000110.1, from coordinate 4,765 downwards.
TAATCAAATTTTAATTCCCCCACTGCATTTACTTTTCCTTTGATGGTATAATCGGGTCTACCAAGAGATTCCGGCGGACTTATCACTCCTGCCAGTTTTTCAAATTGTTTTGGTAATGTCAGCTCAATCTCGAAATCTTTTATAATAATATTGAAGGGATTTATGAGTCTTGAAAGAGAAATTTTCAACTCTCTTAATTTTTCTTCATCCCAGTTGGAATCCAAGCCTTTCAACACAAGCATTGTACCATGTTTCTCGATGATCTGAGGCTCACGGACTTCCCATTCGCAATTAACCTCATCCAGATATTTTTTTTCGTTATTAAAATCCTCCCAATTGAAATGCGCATATATTTCATTACCATCTTTGACTCTCGTAATCAGCTCAAGTTTTCTGGATAATTTTGCGGAGGCAAATCTTCCAATACCTTTTTCCCCAAGAAGCTTTCTTCCCTTTCCGCTTTTCCTATTGATTTTTTTGATTACAGTAGCCGGCTCCATCCAACCGTGTTTTACTGTATCTAAAGTCATTCCAGACCCGTCATCTTTGATTACAATTTGTCCAAGTCCTTCACTCAGGGGTTCATTGAATATTATTTCCACTTTCTTTGCGTCTGCATCGTAACTGTTTTTTACCAATTCAAGAATCGCAACACTATCATTACTTATGAGTTCTTCCCCTATTGTTTTGATTAGTCTTGCCCGGGGCCGGAGTGCGCTTTCTCCTTTCTGTATAATTTTTGGCATTTATGACACCTGCATGATTGAATAAATTTTCTGAGCGATATTATAGCTCATTAATGGCGGGACTGCATTTCCAATCTGTTTGAATTTTTTGCTAGCAGGGCCGCAAACAATAAAATCATCAGGGAATGACTGTATTCTTGCAGCTTCTCTTGGCGTTATGGTTCTTGCCTGTTTCGGATGGATAAATCTGTTCCCATCTTTCTCAAGGTGGGCGAAAATGGTTGTTGATGGCTGATCCCACTTCTGTTTTCTATACTTATCCTTGAAAGTATCCATGTTATATTTGATGAGCTCACTTGCAAGTTCAGGTTTTCTATTTATGAATTCTCCCGCAGTCTCGCCTTCATTCATATTTTTGAATAGTTCTATATCCGAAAGCTGCTGACTCCTTGCAGTGTGATGATCAAGATATTTGTAACCATTAGGCCTTACAAAGTTAAGGAATTGTTTCCCGGATTCGCTTATTTTGCTGATATGTTCTTCAAATTTGCTCTTATCAAATATGATATTGTCTAATCCATTCCTGACTTTTTTGTTGTGTTCATTAACTATCTTCCATTTGTTTTTTGGTATCCCCGTTTTTGTTGTCTTAGGATCGACTTCCGGGAGGTCACCTATTGCTTCATACAGGTTTACATATGGCAACAATTTTTTATCAGATTTCTCTTTTTTTGAGTTTAAATCGTAGTGTGTCGGCTCAATCACAGGCACTTTGATATCTTTCCATTCTCGAAGAATTCCAATCAGAATGACTCTTTCTCTTTTCTGAGGAACACCGAAATCTGCTGCGTTAAGGACATGATATTTTTTTCCCTCATCAATTTCAAAATTATACCCTGATCCCTCCAAGTCAGAAATTATATTATCTATTATTTTATTTCCATTAGGGTCCTTTTTTGAGAGAATCCCTTTCACATTCTCTATTACTACTATATGCGGCTTCAGTTCTGAGACAATTTTAGTGAATTCCTTGTGAAGATGATCCCTTCTATCCTGCTTGAACTGCTCCATTTGTTTTCCATAGCCTGAGCGTGGTCCGAGTAGCGAGAAACTTTGACAGGGAATTCCGCCCACAACGATTAAAACTTCTCCTTTGCATTCCCTGATAACCTGTTCATGAATTTCTGGTTTCGTGAGATCTCCTTCAATTACTTTTTCAGTTCCATGTCTTTTTCGCAGAGTTTCACAGGCATATTTGTCAATTTCAACAGCCCTGTGCAATTCAAATACCGGCTTATCAGAGCTGTCTCTGACTAATTCAAAGCCAAAAGACAATCCCGAAACCCCTGCAAACAAATCAAGTATTTTAATTGCCATTACGATACCCTTTTTTTAATAACTCATTTAATACTGAAAGGTAACACTTGTTAATGTCCTTTTCTATATCGTGTTCCCAGAATCTGAGGACAGCCCAGCCTTCTGTCTTGAGTATCCTGTTTATCTCCCTGTCTCTCTTTACGTTACCATCTATCTTTTTAGCCCAAAATCTCTTACGTGTCGCAGGTTCTTTAAAATGCTCAGGGCATTTGTGCCAGAAGCAGCCGTCAACGAAAATAGTAATTTTGTATTTTGAAAATATTATATCCGGTTTTCCTGGCAATCCGGATAATCGATAACCTCTCAATCCTTTTGAAAACAGTAATTTTCTTAATCTGATTTCAGGCTTTGTGTTTCTCCCCCGTATCATAGACATATTATAGCTTCTCTGCTTTTTTGTCAATACGTCAACCATACTTACCTCATATTTATACATCTTTTAATATATGTCTTTTATGGGCAAGCATTGAGTGCGCTCAATCCCAATACCTTAATAATACATTTACTCATTACAGAGCCTTGATACCAATGATAAGAACTCACTACTCAACCCAGATAACACCCGAAATGAACCAGAGCCCTGTCACCATATGCGGATGGGCGCACGAGATACGCGACCTTGGCGGCATCACTTTCCTCATCGTCCGGGACCGTGAAGGGCTTGTCCAGGTCACGCTTTTTAAGAAGACAATAGACAAGAATGTGCTTGAGACAGCAAAGAACATCTCACGCGAATCCGTTGTCGCAGTTACAGGCAATATCAAGAAAGAAGCAAAGGCGCCAAACGGGTATGAATTAATCCCGACTGAAATAAAAGTGCTCGGGAAAGCCGAATCCCCCTTACCAATGGATACCACTGGCAAAGTAGATGCCGACCTTGATACGCGCCTCGATGCGCGGTTCATGGACATGCGCCGCCCTTACACGCAGTCCATTTTCAGGATAAGGCATTTGATTCTCAAGAGTATAAGGGAGTATTTTGACCGTGAAGGTTTTGTTGAGATAACTACGCCGAAAGTAGTTGCTACTGCCACAGAAGGCGGAACTGCACTTTTTCCTATAACGTATTTTGAACGCGAGGCTTTCCTTAACCAGAGCCCGCAGTTATTCAAGCAGTTGATGATGTCAGGCGGGCTTGACCGCGTATTCGAAATTGGCCCGATATTCAGGGCAGAGGAACATGACACGCGAAAACACCTGAATGAAGCCACGTCCATCGATATAGAAGCAAGTTTCCTTGACCATGAGGATGTTATGGTCATTCTTGAGAACCTTGTTAAATATGTTTATACATACGTCGCAGATAACGGGAAAAATTATCTCTCAAACCTTGGCGTCGAGATAAAGATACCACAGACGCCTTTTAAGCGCATCACCTACACCGAGGCAATAAAAATCGCAAACGATGGCGGTGAAAAAATAGAATGGGGCGACGACCTGAGCACGGAGTCTGAACACACTATCGGGAAAGCGATAGGTGAACATTATTTCATAACGGACTGGCCTTCAAAGATAAAACCGTTCTACGCCATGCCTTATGATGACAAACCAGAGCTTTGCAGGGCATTTGATATGATGCATCCGCGCATGGAGCTTTCTTCGGGCGCGCAGCGTGTGCATTCGTATGAATTACTGCGCCAGAGGATTATAGGGCAGGGGTTGAATGCGGACGGGTTTGATTTCTATCTCAAAGCTTTCAGGTACGGCATGCCGCCGCACTCGGGCTGGGGTCTTGGCGCGGAGCGGCTGCTTATGACAATGCTCGGTATTGAGAATATCCGTGAAGTGGTATTGTTCCCGCGGGATAGAAAGCGGTTGTCCCCATAAAATATTTAACTTAATACGATATGTGTACTGTGCAAAAAGTCAATTACCAAAAACTATTTGAGCATTTTTGCCGATTAAAGAACGAGGGATATTTATGAGCACTGAAAGGGATATTATTATAGAGAGACTTGAGCAAAAGCTGGCTGCACGCGATAAAGAGTTTGCAGAGAAGCAGGAATCTTTGAAAGAATCCATACTGGTGGAAATGGAAAAGCGGTTCACTGATAAAATCAAGCTCAGGGAATCAACACTTGAAGATATCAAAGTCAAATTCAGCGAGAAAGTCAAAGAGATAATCGAAATAAATAAGTCCCTCAGAGACTCCCTTGTTGAAGAGCGAAAATCGGAAAGCAATGCCCTGAAAGAATGCCAGAACAGGATGGACAGGATGGAACACAGGCTCATAGAACTCAATAGCGCGTATGACGGCGTCATGAAAGAGCTTCTTGACCAGAAATCGATAATCAATGAAATAAAACCCAGAAAAGTGTTCAGGGAAGAGCCAAAGCCCAAACAGGAAATAAAACCTAAAGAAGAAGAGAAGCTGCTAGAGAAACCCAAACCGAAAAGCACGTACATAATCGCTGATAATTACGTCCCGAGGGAAAGAAAAAAACAAGCGCCGGTAATCGAAGCTGAAGAAAAGACCATAGTGGCGGATGACAGGAAAAATGACTTGAAAAAACCAGCCTTGAAGAAGAGCGAAAAGGTAGTTGAAGGGGTGGAAATCGTAGAAACCATGAAGAAGAGGTAAATTTGCATATCAAAGAAATTGAGCTTCAAAATTTCAAATCATTCGGAAAAAAAGTAAAAATACCTTTCTTCGACGACTTCACTACCATATCCGGTCCAAACGGAAGCGGAAAATCCAATAT
>JAPZAO010000109.1 GCA_027460615.1 Candidatus Methanoperedens sp. | reverse complement strand
TTTTTTGTCCCGACCAGTTTCCCGATTGCTGTCCCTGAATGGATTTCATCAACCCCGATTAACCGCATGAGTTTTGCAAGGAAATACATCGTCAACCCGTGTTTTGGATTCCGGTCAAACATAGAATGCATTGCCCGGTGGGCATGTATGGCCAGACCCAGATCACCGCATTCCTCGCGCATTGTCTGGACCGAGGCTGTCCCGCAGGTGATCACATCAATCATGGCAAATCTCCATCCTGAATCGTGAAGCAATTTCGCCTTGCGTATCATTTCTTTTGTTTCACCTGTGATATTGAGGAGGGCGTCTTTCTGCTCGCCCGTTTCCTTTTCAGCTTTGTCCCGCAATTTTGTCATTCTGGAAAGCCTGTCTTCAAACTTGTTAAATGAAGTGGAGGTCAGGTTTTCATCGTCTTTTACAAGGTCAAATCCGCCCATCCATGTTTCATACGCTACTTTTGCATGTTCAGCCGCACTGAAGCCGATTTTGGGTTTCGGAACCGCGCCTGTTATGGGTCTTTCTTTTACTTTCAAGAGATTCCTGATTCCTGAAATACCATGATGCGGCCCTTTGAAGGAGCTGATATACTTTGCGGGAAGGGAGGCATCTATTAACCTTAAGTTGCGCAATGCCTTCATGCCAAAGATGTTTCCTGCTATGCCGCTTAGCAGTTGGGGCGCATTTCCAGGTTCCCAGAGGTCAATCGGATATGCCACTTTTACATATTTTCCATCCAGTTCAAAAGCCCGTGCTTTTATCTTTTCAACTCTTGCCGGCAAATCGTGGAGAGTAGTCCATGTCCCGGCTGAACTTTCAGAGGCAATTCTCCCGATGGCTTCTTTTGCGCTTATCCCTTTTGCGGGTTCAAAATAATACAGGCATACAAGGTCATTTCTTGAAGGCTTATAGTTAAAATCCACGAATGTATCGTACCAATCGATTTTTTCAGTCATTTGAACACTATCCAATTAACTTATACTAAAACTTACTATTTATAGTTCATGATTTTTAAATATATAATACTAAACTTTCGGCTTTGGAAGAAGTGTGAGCGTATCGGTGGCGCCGTCAATGAGCGTGCGGCTGTGCCAACGTGGGTTTGCTGAGGGGGAGCAGCGCGAAATAATATGACACAAGGGTGCTTATTTTATCTCCTCAAAAATTGTTTAAGATTTTCGAGTTTCTCTTTGCATCATTAGCCGTCTAATCGGAAATGCGTTAGATCATAATGTTAAACTTCTTGCTGTCTTCCTGCTTTTTTTTAGTTGCTCCTCAGTCACTTCAGGATAACCCTGCTCTTTTACAAGTCTCAGGATATCAAATGTGCTCACATCGAGAAGTTCCGCTGCTTTGCCGAGCGAGATTCTACCCTTCTGGTATAATTCCATCACATAGTCTTTTGCGCCAAGGTAAAGGAACTGCCTCAATGCCGTAGACTTATCTACATGTTCTTCTTTTGTTCTTAGATTCGCAAGATCTATGACGTTTTTTGGTATTCTTAAAGGGTAAGATACTGCTTCCATATTCAATCCTCCAGATTTGCTTTTGCATTATTATAATTATTTTTGCTAACATAGGGTTTGAGTTTATTCAGTGCACCCATAGCTTCCTCTTTTGAGAGGAGCTTCAATTCAACCATCCTTATTATCAAGGTGGCAGGGGTGATAAATGGTATATTGTTTTGCTCAAGCAGATTTAGAAATGCCCTGTCATCGCTTATGATTGCCCTGGCATTTGTGTTGAAAAAAAGGTGCAAGGATGAGGCTTCACCTTTTCCAACGCCGCTATATTTTAAAATCTGCTGCGCCTGTTTATTGTTTTTTGCTTTTTCAACATTCAGCCTGCCCTTTTTGACCAGTTCTTCGATTTGAAACGCATCATCATATAACCTCTCCATTCCTTTGAGGGCGGTTTCTTCATAGACTTCTTTTGTTATTGAACAGGTAAAATGTTCGAGTAGTATTTGAAGGCACTCGGCCTTGGTTAATTTGATTAACCCATCGGAATCAAATACAATTTTAGTCATTATTATACAATATTATACACTAAACTATAAATCTCTTGCTAAGACATATGATGATGCGTAGCGGCGCCGTCGGCGAGCGGGCGGCTATGCCAGCGTGGGTTGGCAGGGGAGGGCGGCGCAAAGCAAGAAAAAGAAGAGGTTGATATTGGTTTTTAGAACCCCATAACGAATGAACGGGAAGCTGCACCTATTTATTGTTCTATTTGCCGTAATATTCGCGCATAAATTTCATATGCAAGTTCTTGCCATAAAGACTTCTATATCAAGCAACATTGCATAAAATGAGCAATAATCCTATTATTTAACTATATATCTAAGAACCACTTAACGTAAATTAACCGTATTTTATAATATCCGAGCATGGGGTTTACCTGCAAGGGTGGTACGGTAAGTGCATCAAGCGCAAAGGTGCGTATAACAGGAAGATGAAAATATGGCAAAACAAAATCAAATAAAAGAAGGAGGAGTAAAATATGGTGGAAATTAAGCGAAAAGGAGAGATGCCAGAAGGTCGGATGGAGGAGGCACCCCCGAAGGGCGTGAAGCGAAAAGGAGAGATGCCAGAAGGTCGGATGGAAGAAGCTAAGGAGGAAAAGAAATGACTTGGAGTGGCTGGGAAGATCTTGGAGGTATTATCACAGCCGGGCCTGCAGTTTCCTCTTGGGCGTCAAATCGACTCGATTGTTTTGTAAAAGGAACCGACAATGCCATGTGGCATAAGTGGTGGAATGGCTCAAGTTGGAGCGGCTGGGAGAGTCTTGGAGGCGTGATCGATGGTAATCCTGCGGCGGTATCCTGGGGACAGAATCGCATCGATTGCTTTGTGCGCGGCATGAACAACCACATGTTTCACAAGTGGTGGAATGGTTCAAGCTGGAGCGGCTGGGAGGATCTCGGCGGTATTATCACAGCCGGGCCTGCAGTTTCCTCTTGGGCGTCAAATCGACTCGATTGTTTTGTAAAAGGAACCGACAATGCCATGTGGCATAAGTGGTGGGATGGATCAAGCTGGAGCGGCTGGGAGAGTCTTGGAGGCGTGATCGATGGTAATCCTGCGGCGGTATCCTGGGGACAGAATCGCATCGATTGCTTCGTGCGCGGCATGAACAACCACATGTTTCACAAGTGGTGGAATGGTTCAAGCTGGAGCGGCTGGGAGGATCTCGGAGGCACTATTACATCCGGGCCAGCAGTTTCCTCTTGGGCGTCAAATCGACTCGATTGTTTTGCAAAAGGAACCGACAATGCCATGTGGCATAAGTGGTGGGATGGATCAAGCTGGAGCGGCTGGGAGAGTCTTGGAGGCGTGATCGATGATAATCCTGCGGCGGTATCCTGGGGACAGAATCGCATCGATTGCTTCGCACGCGGTATGAACAACCACATGTTTCACAAGTGGTGGGCATAGATTACAGTAGATAGCCCTTGTCGGCTAACATGGGCTGCACGATTCCGCTTCGCCCCGTTTGCGGTAGCGGTTTCGTGAAACCCCTGATGGTTATCTAAAGTAATAACAAATAAAATACTGAAAAATATGAACCCAGTTTATGAAAGTTGCAACCATCTTTTATTTTATGCCAGAAAATCAGAGAGATACTCATATTGTTGGATATGAACTTTGGTACGACAACTAATTGAACATAATATCTTAAAATCTCTGTGTTTTTGGAACATTTCCAAATTGAAAATCAGAATAACAGTTTAAACATACTCCTTTTACTACCCTCTAACCCAGCTTCCCCAGCAGCACTTCCCTCGCCGCCCTCGCATCCGCCCTGCCCTTCGTCTTCTTCATAACAGCGCCCACAAGCGAGTTGAGAGCCTTTTCCTTCCCGGCTTTAAAATCGGCCACAGCCTGCGGATTCTCCTTTATGGCTTCTTCCGCCGCTGTTGATACGATATCACCTTCAACTTTAAGCAGCCCCTTTTCCTCTAAAAGTCGCATAATATAATCTTCTGCTATTTTACCTGGTCTTGGGATTTCCCCACCCGCTGGAGCATCCAAAAGATGCCTGAATAATACTACGGCATTATCATCCGTAATTTCCTTTAAGTAAAGTTTTCTTAGTATCGCTACAGTGTACTCAACGCCGATTGCATAATCAGTTCGGTTGCCTGCTTTATAAGTTATAGTTAAAGTCGTGCCTCTATAGTTAATCTCAGCTTTTAGATAATCGTTTATCCAAGCGGCTGCAAGTTTTGAATCTAATTTTTCTTTATACCCTTCGTCATAAGTTTTTAAAACATTTTCAAAATAGTTAGCCCAAACAAGCTCTCCTGTGAGTGATTTTGCCTGTTCATCCGTAATCCCGTATTGCTCCACAAACCTCATCCTTCTCGCATCAGGCAGTTCAGGCAAAGTCTCCTTTATTGCAGGCGCCCAGCCCGAAATCTTAAGAGGCACAAGGTCAGGCTCAGGGAAATAGCGGTAGTCGTGCGCCTCTTCCTTAGAACGCATGGACAGGGTTATCTCCCTCGCCTCATCAAAATGGCGCGTCTCCAGTACCACAACGCCGCCGCGGCGCAGCACGTTCTTCTGCCGCACAATTTCATAGAGCAGCGCCCGCTCAGCACCTTTATGCGATGAGATGTTCTTAATCTCGGCGCGCTGTCCTCCCATTATCGAAATATTGGCGTCCACCCTCAACGCGCCTTCGAGGTTGCCGTCGAATACATCAAGGTATTCAAGTATGTTGCGAAGCTTGTCAAGATACCGCCGCGCCTCTTTCGGGCTTCGCATATCGGGATCGCTCACAACTTCAAGCAGCGCCATCCCTGAGCGGTTGTAATCGATGAGCGTGTATTTCGATTTGTCTATTGTTCCCTCATGCACGAGCCTTCCCGGGTCTTCTTCCATATGGGCGCGCGTGATGCCCACCCTGTGTTCGCCGTCCTCGCCCTCGATAGTGATGTAACCACCGCTTGAAATCGGGAAGTCGTACTGGGTTATCTGGAAACCTTTCGGAAGGTCAGGGTAATAGTAATTCTTCCTGTAGAATTGCGTATGTTCCTCTATTTTGCAGTTAAGCGCCAGCCCGACTTTTATGGCAGCTTCTACTGCCTTTTTGTTTATCTTTGGAAGAGCGCCAGGAAGTCCGAGACAAACAGGACAGACGTGGGAATTTGGAGGGTCGTTGTGATAATCCGTGGCGCATCCGCAGAATACCTTGGTCTTGAGTTTGTTCAACTGCACGTGGACTTCAAGCCCTATCATTACGCCATCGGGATTCTCGTACATCAGAATCCCTCCGGCTCTTGCGTATGGAAATCCGTATTTTCTTCAAACGTATAAGCGGTGCGCAGGATTGTAGCCTCATCAAAGTGCTTCCCTATGACCTGCATCCCGATGGGCAGCCCCTGCGAAAAACCGCACGGCACTGAAATGGATGGGACGCCTGCAAGGTTTATGGGCACTGTATCCACATCCGCAAGATACAAAGACAGCGGGTCGTCTATCTTTTCACCCAGCCTGAATGCGGGATACGGCATCGTGGGCGCTATCAGTACATCCGCATCCTTAAATGCCAGTTCAAAATCCTGTTTTATAAGTGTCCGTACCTTCAGAGCCTTTAAGTAATACTTATCGTGATACCCGGCTGAGAGGGCGTAAGTGCCAAGGAGAATCCTCCGCTTGACCTCATCGCCAAAACCTGATGCTCTCACCTGCGAGAAGGTGGAATGCCAGTCGCTGTCTTCGGTGCGTAAGCCGTATCTCATGCCGTCAAACCGCGCCAGGTTGGATGAAGCCTCGCTCATTGCGATTATATAATAAGCGGACAGGGCATATTTCGTATGAGGCATCTTTACCTCGGTTCTGGTCGCGCCCAAATCTTCCAGTGTATGTATAGCATTCCAGACCGACTTTTCCACATTTTCATCAGTCCCTTCCCCGAAGTATTCTTCCGGCACGCCGATCTTTAATCCCCTGACATCGTTTTTAAGTGCAGATGAATAATTTACTTCTTTATCAACTGATGTGGAATCGCGGGCATCGTATCCAGCGATTACATCGAAAAGTGTCGCAACATCGCGAACAGTAGTTGCAAACGGGCCTATCTGCTCAAGCGAGTTGGCATACGATATGAGTCCGTAACGGGATATGACTCCGTATGTTGGTTTTAGCCCAACCACGCCGCAGAAAGAGGCGGGGCAGCGCACCGAGCCGCCTGTGTCAGAACCAAGAGCAATAGGCGCTTCGCCGCCTGCCACTGCGGCTGCGCTCCCGCCCGACGAACCGCCAGGAACCCTGTCCAGATCCCAGGGATTTCTTGTTGGGCCGTAGAAACTCGTCTCGGTAGAAGTGCCCATGGCGAACTCGTCCATGTTGGTCTTGCCGATAATCACGGCGCCCGCCTCTTTTAGCCTCTCAATTACATGGGCATCGTAAGGAGGGACATAGCCTGTGAGAATCTTCGAGGCGCATGTTGTCAGGATGCTTTTTGTGGAAATATTGTCCTTGATTGCTACGGGTATGCCTGCAAGAGGACCGTCATGCCCTTCCGAATCGATTTCTTTTGCGCGCGCAAGGGCATTTTCCGTTGCGACCGTGATAAAAGCATTAAGCTTACTGCCTCCAATCCTTTCAAGATATTCGGCAACAATTTCTTCAGATGACCCTGCATGAATCCTCTCTTTCAATTCATTGATTGTTGCCATTCACATCATCCTTGGCGCTTTAAAGAACCCGTCCTGCTTCTTCGGTGCATTGGATAGCGCTTCTTCCTGGGTGAGGGGCTTTGCAGGTGAGTTTATTTCATCTTCCCTGAACACATTGCTCATCGGGAGAATATGATATGTTGGCTCAACGCCTTCCGTATCGACCTCGTCGAGTTCACCGAAATAATCAAGAACCGAATTGAGCTTGGGCGTATATTTTTCCTTATCTTCCTCGCTCAGTTCAAGGCGGGATAACCACGCTATGTGCTCAAGGTCTTTTTTTGCAATCATAATGTTCCTGCAATCTGAATTAAATGTAATAAGCCTATCGGCTCATAAATTAACAAAATTAACTGCTATGCTACTTTTTAATCTGGAACAACCACAACCTTCAGCGAGTCCTTTGCTTCCCCAGCTATCCTGAAACCCTTCTGGATATCAGCCAGTTTTACCCTGTGGGTTATCATATCCTTAACATTTATTTTCCCATCTTTGATTAACCCAAAAGCCTCCTCCAGGTCAACAGGAGCCGCGCCGTAGCTTGAAACAAGCGCAAGCTCATTTCTCCAGAAATCTTCAACAGGAATTGGAAGATTCTTATTCGGAATGGCAAACAGCATTATTATTCCCTTCCTGTCTATGTACCTGAATGCAGCTTCAAAAGCAGGCATCGCCCCTGTGCACATTACAATCCTGTCCGCTTTTATATCCAGTTCTTCATTTGCATTGAATACTTCATCCGCTCCGCATTCCTTAGCCATCTTTAACCTGTACTCGTTAATATCAGTCGCAATGACTTTTGCTTTTCGCAATTTTGCCATCCGTATATTCAAAAGACCGGAAATCCCTGAGCCCATAACCAAAACGGTCTGCCCTTCGCTAACGCCGATTATTCTCTGCGCCCTCACGACGCAGGCGAGGGGCTCTATCATCGTCCCTTCTTCATAAGAAACATTATCAGGCAGTATGTAAGTACCCTGCTCAACGTTTATTTCCGGGATTCTGACGAACTCGCTGAAGCCTCCGGGGTCGTAATTGCCCTTATGCAGTGTTTCACATGCGGTATGATTGCCTGCAAGGCAGTATTTGCATTCATTGCACGGGACATGATGGCTTACGAAAACCCGCTGTCCGATTTTGAATTTACCAGATTTTGATTCGATTATCTCCCCCGCCATTTCATGACCAAGCACCCGGGGCGCCTTCTTTATCCTGTACCATTCCATCAGGTCTGTTCCGCAGATGCCTGATGCTTTGACTTTGACCAGAATCTCCCCTTTTTTTATCTCAGGTTTCGGCCTGTCCTCTATCCTGATATCGTTATTGTTATAATAGACAGCGGTTTTCATTTTTCGCTCTATTTTGATTGTTCGTATATCTCGTAAGCCTCATCCGCAGACTTACCTTCATGAACGATAGCCCTTACAGCCTGTATCATACCCACAGGGCTGTCGCTCTGGAAAATATTCCTGCCCATATCCACGCCGACTGCGCCATCCGAGACTGCGTTATAGGCCATTTGCAGGGCTTCCATCTCAGGCAGCTTTTTGCCGCCTGCAATGACAACAGGAACATTACCGCACGCTTCGACAACTTTTCCGAAATCCTCGGTATAATATGTTTTTATCATGTGCGCCCCGATTTCCACGCAAATCCTTGAGGCAAGGCCAAGATACCTGGCATCACGCGCCATCTCCTTCCCGACTGCGGTCACTGCCAGGACCGGGATTCCGTATTTTTCCCCTTCGTCCACGAGTTTTGACAAATTATCTATTGTTTCCTTTTCATATTCCCCGCCGACATATACCGAGCAAGTGATAGCGGATGCATTAATCCGTATGGCATCATCTATATTGGTGGTTATGATTTCATTGGATAATTCCTTCAAAATGCTCTGCCCGCCCGAGACGCGCAAAATGATGGGAATATCCACAGCAGGGTCTATCCAGTTCCTGATCGCGCCCCTGGTTATCATCAACGCATCTGCATAGGGCAGCAGAGGTTCGACTGTTTTGCCAAGGTCCGAAAGGCCGGTGGTCGGTCCCTGGAAGTAACCATGGTCAACAGCCAGCATGACGCAGCGCCCTGTTTTGGGCTTGATTATCCTTGAAATCCTGTTCTTCATACCCCAGTTCATAATTATTATCCTCCTATAGTTTTTATTCAGGCCTGACCAGCAGGTAACCTTTTTCGATGAGCCAGTGATGGAATTCATAAGTGGTATGCAGGCAGTTTTTCATGCATATTTCCCGCAGGTCATTGTAATCTGCCGATTCCTGTGTCTTTTTATTCATCATCAACTGTATGGGACACTCGATATCGTTGCAGTATTCTCTTCTTTTGTACTCTACAAATCCCTCGATTGGCATAATCTCAAAGCTGATTCTGAGGATTTAAAATTTGCGGAAGGGTTCTGACAGTGTGAGAAAAATTCAAATTGTGATTTGTTTGTATTAATTGAAATTCTTTAAATGACAATTTATTAAAAATGAGAAGCAAAGAGACGTTATCACGATAAACAAAGTTAAAAAAGGCTGTTATAATCTCCGTGTTCTCCGTGCCTCAGTGGCGAAAGTTCGTATGCTTGCCACAAAGACACAGAGGCACAGAGGAATTTACCACGATCATCCAGAGTTTAACAATTTACTCATATCTCAGTGTTCTCCGTGCCTCAGTGGCAATTTATTTCTGTTAGCCACAGAGGCCCAGAGGCACTGAGGCCGTTGCTTTGAGAATCAAAATTTGTCCCCTTGAACCAAATCTCTGTGTTCTCCGCGACTCTGTGGCAAATTTTATAATATTATGAGATGTAAAAGAATCCAAATTTAATCGTATCGAGACGTAAAATGGATATTCAAGAATTAAATCAGATCACGGAAAAAATAATTGGATGTGCAATTGAAGTTCATCGTAATTTAGGTCCTGGATTACTGGAATCTATATATGAAAAAGCACTTTGTTATGAATTTACTGTTAATAATATAATTTATCAAAATCAAATTATAGTTCCAATAATTTATAAAGAAACAGCACTGGGTAATCACGTAATCGATGTTCTTGTGGAGAATGAGATAATTGTGGAAATTAAGGCTGTTGAAAGAATGAATCCATTGTATGAAGCTCAATTATTATCTTATTTGAGATTATGTGATAAGAAATTAGGATTGTTGATAAATTTCAATGTACCTTATTTGAGAGAGGGTATAAAACGAATGATACTTTGAATAAGTGCTTTTGGATTTAGCCACAAAGACACAGAGGCGCAGAGGAATTTACCAAAATCATCCAGAGTTTAACAATTTACTCATATCTCAGTGTTCTCTGTGACTCGGTGGCAAGATTTCGTATAGCCATCATATTTTGGCGCGCACGGCAGAGGATATTGGAAAGATATTGACACGCGAGCGCCTGCGTTCGGTTATCAGGGAAAAGAAACCCGAATCCATAAGCGAACTGGATGCTGAAGCGCAAGGAATCTAATGTGCATAATGACCTGACTTTCCTGGAAGGTATCGGTCTCCTTGAGCTGAAAGAGAGTAAGAATCGGAAAGCGCCTATTGTTGATTACGATGCGCTGCATATTACGGTTCCACTGACAGCGTAGGGCACAGAATGTCGTGAATCGGCGGGGGAACGGCGCAGGTGCTCGAAGGTTTAGCTTTTCTATCGGTTTTCTGGGAATCTATTTTTCTTTTCAGACGCATGTATTTAAAAACAGGAAAAAGTCCAACCAAAAATTTAATAGCAAGGGTTACCCTTCAATAAGTATGAAAAGTATGGAAAAATTCAATGTTACAGCTATAATCTGGCAGGAAGATGATGTTTATGTTTCAAAATGTCCTGAACTTGAAGTTGCAAGCGCAGGAGACACGCCTGAGGAAGCTCTTGAAAATCTAAAAGAAGCTGTTGAATTATATAGAGAATGCAAAAGCCCTGGGAATTTTAAATGATTTTGCTGCATGAACTCCCAGGAGGTGGGTGTGGACGAGACTTTTAGAATCTGGATATATGGATTAAAGTTCTTCCCATTCTTCCAGAGCCATTATTCTTCCGATGAGTTTCTGCAATTCTTTAATCATCATTTTAAGCTGCGGGACTGAATATTCATCATTGCTTGGAATTGTTAGAACTTTGACGCCATATCGCATGTAGAAATGTCGTCCGCCGGGTTCAGGCGGATTGAAACCCAGTTTTACCAGTTTTTTGATGAAAACTCTGCGTTTGCATGGCTTCCATTTAGGCATGAGCCGCAGCCTCATTGCCGTGTGGGATACCTGCATTGATATCCAAACTATCTATCACGGGCAACGTATCGCCGTGCCGTATTTTAACTATGAGCCAGCCTTCAAGGACTGATTCAAGTTCTTTCTGGCACTCAAAAAGCGTCTTCCCAAAAGCGATAACACCCGGACATTGCGGTATCATTCCGGAAAAGCTGCCATCTTCAAGCTTATCGTATTCAGCTTTGCTTAACGCTTTGTTAATATAATCTATAAGCATCAGGATCACCAATTTTGCATTCTGTATTATAACTTATTATCTTGATATACTTTTTTATACATATCGGTCTCCTTGAACTGAAAGAGAGTAAGAATCCTGTCAGGAAAGCGCCTGTTGTTGATTACGATGCGCTGCATATTACTGTTCCGCTGACTGCGTAGGGCACAGAGTGTCGTGAATCGGCGGGGAACGGCGCAGGTGCACGAGGGTTTTGCATTTCTATCGTTTTGATAGCATTCTTTATTTTGTCTCAGGTGCAATCCGATAGCAAAGATATTTATTATAGTTAATATATTAAATACATTAAAATGGTGAAAAATGAATTTAATAAAAAAGGTGATTTAAATTGTGGACAATAGATGAACATATTCAAAAAGATGAAAACATCATATATGTAGGAAGTCCATCATGGATTGGATATTTTTGGGGTTTTGTTATCGCTTTAATAACAATATGGACGATAATAATCCCGATAATAGTTATAGGAATAATATATCTAGATAGATCATCAAGAAAATATGCAATAACGAATAAAAGAGTGATTGGCAGGAGAGGGATTGTTTCTGAAGACTTTAAATCTTCAACCTTTAAACATATAACTTCGTTAAGAGTTAAGCAAGGAATAATCGGCAAAATATTCAATTTTGGGAATATAATTATAGATACTTCTGGGAGCGGCTCAGGTTTTGAATTCATTTGGCGTTACGTCAATAATCCTGTACAAGTAAAAAATGAAATAGAAAAACATATTGATTAAATATTTTAATTTTTCCAGACTTAAGGGTATGGCCTGTACATAGCGTTTTTTGGTATGGCGCTCAACCTCTCTATCTCCTCGCCATATCGCAGTAATACTTCAATTTACAGCTATGCTCAATCTGCGCCGTGACAAAATATGCCTCCTCAATCGTTTTCCCGGCAGCGAACGTGCCGTGGGCAAAAACGATAACGCCTTTGTGGTCTTTTAGCGCTCCCGAAGTGTTATCCGCAAGTTCTTTTGTACCGAAGCCACCCCTCACCACCGGAATCTCATGCAGTATATACTGCCCTTCGCTGTCAGGAGGTATTATCTTATCATGCCCCAGCAGCGACTCGATGACCGAAAATGCAGGATGGGCATGGATAACCGCAAGCTCCGTCGTATTTTTATAAATCGCCCTGTGAATAGGGCTTTCAGATGAAGCGATACTGTCATGGCTTGAAGGCTTATCGATATCCACCTCCACAACGCTGTTTTCCGTTATCTCATCAAGGGCGCACCCGCTTTTTGTGATAAGCATTCGGCTTCCGGCGCGCACGCTCATATTCCCGAAATGCGATTCGACAAGCCCGTGCTCCACGAGTTTCTTCCCGAATTTTGCCATCTCCTGCCACTTTGAAAATTCAATCATATCTGTATCCGAATTTTTCAACGCATTGGAATTTATAAACGCTTTTTCTTATCCCGCTATTGAATAGATAAGTTGATTTCATATTGTTTTAGCAATCCTGGTCAGATAATTAACCACTGAGGACACAGAGAGCACAGAGAGTTGTAATTTTTTCTCTGTGTCCTCTGTGCTCTCTGTGGTTTTTTCAATGAATTTTCAAACATATTATTTCCTCTTGAAAAAAAGCCATGAATCCTTTCCCTTGAACCTTGTTTTTATCATGGCGTACCTGCCCGTTAATTTTTTGCCCCTGAGTTCAAAGAGCAGCTCATTATCCTTCTCGCTTTCAAGAATGAACTCGCCTTTATCCCATATCCGCACAGCCCCTGCGCCGTACATACCTTCCGGTATCGTGCCTTCAAAATCAGCATATTCAAGCGGATGGTCTTCTGTCTGGATTGCAAGGCGCTTTTCACCCTCTTTGACCGGCGGCTCCTTTGGAACAGCCCACGAGCGAAGCACTCCTCCCATCTCAAGCCGCAGGTCATAATGCAAATGTCTGGCATCATGTTCATGGACTACAAAAATATTCCCTGCATGCGGTTTAACGCTGCCTTTCGGTTCTGGTGATTTTGAAAAATCCCTTAATTTATTATATTCATCAAGCGGCATGGCATCACCCGAAAGTAAATGCGCCCGGGCACAGCTTATTCAAGACGCAGATTTCACATTTTGGCTTCTTCGCCTCGCAAACCTGCCTTCCGTGCTGAATAAGCAGCAGCGTGAAAATGTCCCAGTCATTTTCCGGGATGATTTTCATCAGGTCTTTTTCTATCTTTTCAGGGTCTGTATTCGCTGAAAGACCAAGCCGGAAAGATACCCTTTTCACATGCGTATCCACAGCTATGCCCTCGATTTTCCCGAAAGCGCCTGATAATACGATGTTTGCCGTCTTTCTGGCAACCCCGGGCAATGTGATTAGGTCTTCCATCGTGTCAGGAACTTTTGAATCGAAATTTTCAACCAGAATCTCGCATAGTTTTTTGATGTTCTTTGCCTTGTTCTTATAAAATCCGCTTGAGTAAATGTCTTTTTCAAGCTCTTCCTGCGTGGTATTCACATAATCCTGCGGCGTCCTGTATTTCTTGAAGAGGGTTTGTGTGACTTTATTTATCTGCTTATCCGTGCTCTGCGCCGAAAGGATGGTAGCAATCAGGAGTTCAAGAGGGTTTGAAAAATCGAGAGCTATCTTTACATCAGGATACTCTTTTTTCAACAGCGCAATAATCTCATCGACTTTATCCATGCTTTCAATTATAAATTGCAAAATAGTTAAGAGTTTTGACGGTGCAGGCCCGCAATCAAACTAATTTTAATCATCCTTGCGACTCTTTTTCACAACATTTTCCTGAGAGATCGCGAGGATTTAACGACCTTATCCAGAGCAGCCGAACGGCTCCCGGCACTTTCGAGCATCGTCGACACCGGCTCATCCTGTAAAACGACCGTTCCCGGCTGCGGTACATCGGCAGCTCTCCTCTTTTCCATGCATCCTATAAGCGTATCTGAAACCGTTTTGCTTATCACGGTTTTCTTATTTGCATAAACAATTGACTTGGCTGCAAAACATACAGATTCTCTTACTTCCGGAAGTTCCCCTGAAAAGGATTTAACATGCGCATCGAAAATATTTATTTCAAATGCCGGCTCCACAGTATCAATGCTGCCCTGAAAACGCGGATTTACCTCGATGACCACTATACCTTTTTCAGTCTGGATAAAATCCACCCCGTTTGAACCCACAAGTCCGAATTCAATCGCAATCTGCTTTGCATATTGTATCATTTCATCATTGAATTTTGAATGGAATGGCGTGATATTGCCGCAATAAGCAAAAGGCAGCCCGGTCAATGAGGGGACGCCTATTAACTGTTCATTCAGCGCAACCACGACTGCATCCTCGCCGCTGCTTATTACCGATGCGCTGCAGGGTATCCCTTCAATAAATTCCTGTGCTATGAATTCACGGGCATCGTTTCTCTCTTTAAAAATTGCCAATTCCCCTTCATTTTTAACGATTATGTTCCGCATCCCTCCCGAACCTGATTTTGGTTTTATCATCAGCGGGAATCCAAGTTCACGGGCTTTGTCTATTGATTCTGTTTCAGGATGCGGGATATCCATTGACTTGAACTTCTTCGGAAGCTTTGATTTGTCGCTGACCTCTTCCATGACTGCCGGCGGGTTGTTCAAAGTGTTCTTGAATTTTAATTTCTCATATCCCGGCCCCAGAATTACGGCATCGGTCTCACCAAAAGTTCCCGCCAATTCTTGCAATTCATTTTCCTGGCCGGTTTTGAAAACCATGGATTTATCAGAGCAGTTGCATGTGTCCACATCTCCAAAACAGTCAAGGGTAAAAACAGTGTATCCGGCTTTCTTTGCCGAACATACGATACTGCGGGCGCTGTTGGCTATGACCAGCACTTTCATTTGCTTATTACCTCTTTCCCTCTTTTTTTAGGAACAATCTCAATCTCGCCCCCTGCAAATTGCGTTCTCAATGCGTCTTTACCTTCTGCCGCATTAAGCCTGTCAAGAATTATGGCAAGCGCTGCGACCTCGGAGTGCGGCTGGTTTCCCACAGCCACGTTCCAGTCTGCAAGCTCATACATCTCAGGCGGGACTTTCTCTGCGCCGACAACGATCATAAGATTCTCCGCATCCGCAGCTATCTGTGGTATCGCATCCGGGAGATTGACGCCGTACATGGTCAGATGCAGCACCTTCCCGCCTGCTTCTTTCCATTTCTTAATCTCGCTTTTCCAGCTTGTAATCCTTCTTACATAGAACGAGCCGCCCCACCTTGCCGCTGCTTCGTTCAGGCTCTTTTCGATGCCCGAATCATCAGAATCAAGCAGCATTCCCTCGGCGCCCAGCGCGCGCGCCGTGAGTGCAACATGGGTGGTTATCCTCTGGTCTCTCTGGATGCGGTGGCCGAGACGGAGTATTGTAATTCGCATAAGTTTGACGTGAATATACATGCCGGCATTTAAATTAATGCCCCAAAGCCAATCAAAAGGGTTATATGAAGCCACCACCATAAAAAACCTTAGACCCCGTATTTAAATACGAGGACTTATCACGATTAAACGAGGAATTTTATGAGCGAAAAAATTGGAATACTTGCACTCGGGCATGGAAGCAAACTCCCCTATAACAAAGACGTGGTGACAGGCGTTGCCGGGCTTATCGCGAAGAAATACAGAAATGTTGTCGTCAGGACGGGGTTTATGAATATGAATAATCCCACAATGAAGGAAGGGCTTGACGCTTTCAAGGGTACTGGCGTGACCACTATCGTTGCCGTCCCTATTTTCCTTGCGCATGGTGTTCATACCACAGAAGACATACCCCAGATCCTTGGCGTAAGCCGCGAGGAAAGGAAAACCACTATAAAGATTGACGGCAGGGATGTAACGCTTGTATATTCAGAGCCGCTCGGCGTTGATGAACTGGTCGCTGAACTGGCATTCAAGAGGGCAAAGGAAGCCCTTTCATCGAATTGATGCATTTTAAATCTTCATCAAAAGTAGCCGTTCTTGACCTGACACACGGCGGCGCGGTTTAAGGATGGACCAGCGTATGGTTATGAATTAGCTACACGGTTTAAGAAGATGACCAGAGGTCACGTTAAGGTTAGTTTTGGTACGATTTACCCTTTCCTACGCCGCATGGAGCGTAGAGGAATAGTCAAATCGACCAGAGAGGAAAGGTCGGGCAGAGTATAC
>JAPZAO010000108.1 GCA_027460615.1 Candidatus Methanoperedens sp. | reverse complement strand
TATGGTTTGATGAAATAGGCTGCCAGGTTGCCATGCTGCATTGATGAGCGCTTTGCCCCTTGGTTGCGCGCTGACGATACTGAATTTGTCCTTTAGGACTTCACTTATGAGGACGCCCTCTTCTGGTAGACCGGTATCGTATCCGGTGTGAATGCGCACTTCGACTAGGTAGTAGTGCTGCGCGTTCACGTGCACAAGTGCTGCGTGCAACCGGGGGCGTAGATGTTTTTGCCATGGATATGAACTGCTCGCCTCCGGCCATTGGCGAATACCAGGAGAAATACAATACAACCCTCGTTTCGGTCTCAAAACTTGTCAACGTGCCTGGAATGAAAGGCCAGATAGTGTATAAACCGCAAGAGGCTGCTTCCCAGGCGCAGAAGCTTATCGATATGGCAATCGAGAATTTCAAGAAGCGAAAAGGAAAGCCCACAAACCAGTCGGGCAGGAAGCAGAACGCTGTGATAGGTTTCTCGACCGAAGCCTGCCTTGGCGCGCTTGGCGGAACACTTGACCCATTGCTTGATGTCATCAAGAAGGGAACTCTCAAAGGAGTGGTCGCGCTTGTGAGCTGCACAACGCTTCGGGACGGAGGCCAGGATGTTAATACTTTGAAGATTGCAAGGGAACTTATCAAGCGTGACATACTCGTGATCAGCGCGGGATGCGGAAATGCCGCTCTCCAGGTCGGGGGTCTTACAACGCTTGAAGCAAAGGAGGAAGCAGGTCCGGGCTTGAGAGCCGTATGTGAGCTGCTTAAAATCCCGCCAGTGTTGAGTTTTGGCACCTGTACCGATACGGGAAGGATAACCCTGCTCGTTACGGCTGTCGCAGATGCGCTTGGAGTTGACCCGTCAGCTTTGCCTGTAGCGGTAACAGCGCCCACATACATGGAACAAAAAGCGACCATCGACGGCATCTTTGCGGTGGCTTTCGGTCTCTATACCCATGTCGCACCGCTGCCTCCGGTCGGGGGAGCGCCGCGGCTTGTGAAGCTACTTACGCAAGACGTAGAAGGGCTTACAGGCGGCAAGCTTGCCGTAGAAACAGATATGGTTGCTGCTGCCAATGGCATCGAGGCGCATATAATGAAGAAAAGGGCGGCGCTTGGACTGCCGGCTTAACCGAAGAGAGTTGGAAAATGATGCGCCGGTTTGGCGCATCTCTTAAATTTTTTGTCTTTAACTAAATCCCGCTTATCCCGTAAGACTCCCGGATAACCTCGCCATTCAGGTGGCCTGCATGGTATGTCTTGCCAGTTTCAAGGTCATTAACCGTAATCTCCGCAGGCGCAAACACATTTGCATCAATCTTGAAGAAGTCATAGCCTGCATCCTTGAAAGTCTTATAGAAAGGCTTGCCGTAATCCTTGGATGTGCTGGACGGAACCTGTTTGAATTTCTCCTCGTCAAAGCCCCTGATGGTCAGGAACACAGAGCCGTAATATATAACGCTGTCATTGGTGCTGCCCATTGCTTTCAGGTCATCCTTGACAACCGGCGCAATCGGGGCGGTACCTGTACCGCTGACTATTTTGGTGGTATCATATCCCAGTTCGTTAAGCTTGAATATCGCAGTCTCAACCACACGTCCTGAAACCTGCACAGAGCCCACGATGCTTGCTGTGGGGGCCACAACAGCTACCACGTTTTCAGGCTCTACATGACATGCCTCTGCAATGACGCCGATTACCTTTTCATCAGGCAACTGGTTTGATTCAAGAGCAATTATAGCATGATCGTAATCATCTTCGTATTTAATTCTCTCAAAAGTTTTCTTGGGTTTAAGAGCAAGCGCTCTTGCCGGGCCAGACCCCATGGCGAAGTACTTGTCCACGCTTATCCTCCATCCGGCTTTCTGGGCGCCAAGACATGAAATTGCAGGATGGTCGGTTGTAACATCTATAAATGCAAGCGGTATTTCATCTACCTTGTGAACCGACATCGAACATGCGCCGAATCCGCCCATGCAGATTTCAGTAAACATAAGACCCGCTTCATATCCTCCGTCAACGTTTATTCCGCAATCTATTACCTTGCCGCCGTTTTTGAGTTCGAGAGCTTTTACTTTTAACTCATCGGACCAATCCATCATATCTTCCACAATTTCCATCGCTTTTTCATTAACACTTACCAAAATAATTCACCACCAGTGTTTGTAGTAGAGTTAGTAGGCAAAACAGACTTATAAGGTTTTTGAATTATGCTTGATTATAATACTATGATTATTCATGCCAGTTGTCATATGATTATATACGTTAAATCCCTTATTTATTCGGAGATTAGATTATGAAATTTGATATATTAGCATCAAAAGAAACTGTTGAAAACACAATGAAAGCCCTGAAACCACGCGGTATTAATGCTGAATTTGTAAATACGAAAGAAGATGCTCTCAAGAGAATAAATAAATTAATCCCCGCTGGAAAAGAGGTTATGACAGGGGGTTCAACAACCCTTGACCAGATAGGTTTTACTGATATGCTCAAGTCGGGGAAACATCCCTGGAAAAACTTAAAAGATGAAATCCTGGCAGAAAAAAATCCGGCGAAGCAGATGGAGCTTCGCAAGAAAAGTGTAACATCGGAATACTTCCTCAGCAGCGTTCATGCGGTTGTAGAAAATGGTGAAATACTAATCGCTAATGCGACTGGCAGCGCCTTCCCATCCAATTCATTTTCTTCTGATAATGTGATATGGGTTGTCGGTACACAAAAGATCGTGCCGACGCTGGAAGATGGATGGAAGCGCCTCTATGAATATTGTGTTCCCCTTGAAGACCAAAGAATGAAAAGTGTCGGTTACGCCGGCACTACAGTCGGGAAAATTTTACTCTTTGAAAGGGAAATTAACGAGAACAGGAAAGTAACACTTATTTTCGTGAACGAGAAACTTGGATTTTAAGTATCGAACTTTATAATCCGCTTTCTCTTTCTTTCACACTGCAAAAACGTCAAGCACGCGGAGTTTACAAGAATATGCACGACCATAAATATAAAACGCAGTAAATCCATAAAGTGGGATAAGATAAAGAGGAGGCTTAAATATAGAGGAGAAGTACGATGAATCAAAGCCAATCAGGGTCACCTATGCTGTCCTGGGAAGCGGCGGCATCGGGCTTGCAATAGCAAAGGAACTCGAAACACGGAATAAAA
>JAPZAO010000107.1 GCA_027460615.1 Candidatus Methanoperedens sp. | reverse complement strand
ATAACATTATTTTCATCCTCTATTATTTTCTTAACCTTTTCACCTCTCTTTGAACCTGTGAAATATTCAACCCAGGCATAAGTATCTATCAGGTACACAGCTTCACCAGAGGTCTTCGTGCTCAGGTTCTTCCCTTTCAAAAGGCTTTTTCCCCTTTGCAATCCCAAATCCGCTTACTTTTTCTTTTTTTAAAATATCGATATCGATTATATCCTTTTCAAATAATCCCAACTCAGCGACCTTATCTTTTGGGATGATTACACCGAGGGAATTACCCCATTTTTTTACCTCTACAGCGGCATGGCACATAAATACAACAATGTAATTCCAACTATATAAGTTATACGATATTGTATAACATAAACGGTGCAAAGAACTTGTTCAAAATCAAACTTTTTTGCAGTCACTAAAAAATAAAGGGTTTATGCAGCTTCAACGCCTGACACTTGCGTTGATATTTTCTGGACACTGAGCAATTGGTTTCTGCCAAGCATCCTGTCAAGATCAAGAAGAATCAGAAGCCTGTCCTCCATCTTGCCAACGCCCATCACGTATTCCGTTCCTATCTTGCCTGCGATTACTGCAGGCGCCGGCTCCACGTTCTTTTCAGGAAGCCGGATAACCTCGCTTACAGAATCAACAATGAATCCCATTACGGTTTCATCTATATTTGCAACTATTATACGGGTGTTCTCATCCTGTTCTCTTGTTTCCATACCCATTATTACATTCAGGTTGAGCACAACAATAATCCGTCCGCGAAGGTTGATTATCCCCCTTATATAATCCGGAGCCTGTGGAATTCCCGTAATACTGGTCATTCGGATGATTTCCTGGACTCTCACAATTTCCACGCCGAACTCTTCCCTGCCTATGTTAAAGACAACAAGCTGGAGTTCATCGCTTGATCTGGTTTTTGCGTCCCTCGGTTGTTTTTCTGCCATAGCGTTCCTGTTTTGTCATGTCTTCATCAGGGTTTGAACCTCAGTTCTTAGCCCTGGCTTTTTCATCCTTCTTTGCAGCCTTACCCGCTGGTTTCTTAATTTTTTCAGTAACAGCTTTATGTTCCGCTTCCTTCCCGGTTGGGTGTTCAATGTCAGGTTTTTGCTCAATCCTTTCCGGTTCATGAACCTGTTTTAAAGCTATTGTTACAGTATCGCCGAGGTTGAACTTACCCACTTCAACCTGTAATTCGCCTGATAATCTTGCAAGTTCCTGGGCTGCATTCACAAGCATGTCCATTGACGCTGCCTGCTCTTCTGCCGCCGCTGATGTTTCCTCTGTGCCTGCAGCCGATTGCTGGCTTATTGATGAAACATCCTCAACAGAAGCTGTTACTTCTTCAACAGATGCTGACTGTTCTTCCGCTGCCGCAGCTATTTCCTGGACCATCGTAGCTACGTCTCCTGCCGCCTCTACTATCTGGTTGATCGCAGATACAGTGGCTTCTATAGTCCTTGCGCCTTCATCAACCGTCTTTGTGCCCTGTTCCATTGTCATTACAGCTTGCTTTGTGCCCTGCTGTATCTCTTTTATCAACAGGGTAATCTGGTTCGCGGCATTTCTTGATTCCTCTGCGAGTTTTCGCACTTCATCTGCAACTACAGCAAAACCCCTGCCGTGCTCTCCTGCACGGGCCGCTTCTATGGCAGCGTTCAGGGCAAGAAGGTTTGTCTGGTTTGCGATAGTGGTTATCACGCTGATAATTTCGCCTATTTGCTGTGATTTGCCGTCAAGCTGTTTTATAACTGTCGCTGAATTATCCACACTTCCCTGGATTTCTGTCATCTTTTGCGCCACATCGCCCGACATTTTACCCACCTGCTGGGCGGTTGCGCTGGCAGATGCCGCGCCTTCGGCAGCTTTCTGGGAGTTTTGGGCGACCTGCTGGACACTCTCTGACATCTCTTTCATGGCGCGGCTTACTTCAGCCATCCTGGAAGCCTGCTGGCTCACCCCATTGGAAATATCCTGCGTTGTGCTTGATATCTGGTCTGATGAGGCTTTCATTTCCTCGCTTGATGCCGATAGTTCCTGGGCTGTTGAAGCTACCTTTTCGGCGCATTTCTTCATGGATAATATGAGCTGCTGCAAGCTTCCTTGCATATTTTCTATCCCGCTTGTGATCTTGCCGAAATCACCTTTTGCTTCTACCTGGATATGCCGGGTAAGGTCGCCTTTTGACATTGCACCCAGCACATTATTAACGTCGACGATAACTTCCTGCAGATCTGCCTGCATATTATTTATGGCCGAAGTTATCTTGCCGAAATCTCCTTTTGCTTCTACCTGGATATTACGGGTAAGGTCACCTTCTGATATTCCCCCCATCACATTGTTTACCTCCCCAACAATGGTCTGCAGGTCGTTTGCCATTGTCTGGAACGAATTGGAAAGTGTGCCAATTTCGTCTCTGGAATTTGTATTCACCTTGATTTCCAGTTTGCCTGCCGCAATATCTTTCGCACCCTGTACAACTTCATTCATGGGCTTTACAATGGAACGTGTCAGCCCGATACACATTAGTGTGGATGAGAAAATAACGAAGAAAATAACAAGGATAATTGCCTGTTTAGGGTCAATAAAAGCACTGACGCTGTCCCCGTATAAACCCATATATGCTATAATCAGCATCAGCGCATCAACCACGATGAAGCTATAAGCGATTTTAATACCAATATTGAATTTGCTGATTGTCAATTCATTTGCTTTATCTATAATATCTGTTAATCCCATAGAATCCTCTCATATCGTTTTTCTTTGATACACATTTAAAAGAAATCACCCAACTTATAAATCAATTTGTGAACAACGTGTGAAAAATGTGTGAAAAATCAAAAAAGTATAAAAAATATGACGTCATTTTTTAAAGATTGTCTTTAATTTAAAATATTTTCCTCGCCTCGCCCATAAGTAAGACAATTCCGCTATTGCCATCATGCTTGCATATATCTGCGGGTTAAAATTCGGGGCATTATTAATACGTTCTCCGGAGATTACACTCTTCCCGGAAAGCCATGCGGCGGGGTTCATTCCATGATATCCGGCTGACACTGCCGCAACCGGTATGATTACCGCACCGAATCCAATCAAAAGATTCATGGCGAGTGATAAATATTTCAGGTTAATATTAACCATACAATCCTGTGCTTTCTTTTTCCAGGGTTAATATACGGATTTGTGAAAAAAGAAAAAAAGAGGCAGTCTTTCAGGTTGTTACTGCTGCCCCCGCGGCTTCCTGGGAAATAGTGTGAACACTGTGCAGCTCGTTTGCGCTGAGTAACTTATCAAGATCAAGGAGTATCAGAAGCCGGTCCTCCATCTTGCCAACGCCCCGCACATATTCCGTGCCTATCTTGCTTGCGATTACTGCCGGCGCCGGCTCGATGTTCTTTTGCGGGAGGCGGATTACTTCACTTACCGAGTCAACCAGGAATCCCATTACAGTCTCGCCGATGTTCGCAACCACGATGCGCGTGTTCTCGTCCTGCTCTTTGCTTTCCATGCCCATTATCACATTCAGGTTGAGCACCACTATAATCCTGCCCCTGAGGTTGATTATTCCCCTCACGTAATTCGGCGCCTGGGGAATCCTGGTGATGCTGGTCATGCGGATGATTTCCTGCACATTGGTTATCTCAACACCGAATTCTTCGCTGCCTATCATGAAAACGACGAGCTGGAGCTCGTCATTTGCTGATGTTTGGGTCTTTGGGTCTTGGGTTTGTTCTGCCATTTTTATCTCCTATTCCGGCTTTTTTTCATCTGTATGAGATGACGTCTTTTTTCCTGTTTTCACTGAAGCCGGTTTTTTGGTTTTGGATTTCTGGTCATCGGTCTCAGTATGCACTTGCTTCGCCGGTGCCTCTTTCTGCTTTACAGGTTCAGGTTTAACCTGCTCCGCCTGTTTAAAGACCCGGGACACTGTCTCTCCCAGATTGAATTTCGCTACTTCGGTCTGCAACTCGTTTGATAGTTTAGCAAGTTCCTGGGCCGCGCCCACAAGCTGTTCCATTGAAACAGTCTGCTCTTCTGCTGCTGCCGAGACTTCTTCTGTGCCTGAAGCAGACTCTTCACTTATTGCAGATACATCTTCGACAGAAGACGCTACCTCTTCAACAGAGGCGGACTGTTCTTCAGCCGCTGCCGCGATTTCATTAACCATTGTGGCGACTTCCCCGGCAGCGGTGACAATCTTATTGATAGATGATACTGCATCCTCTATCGTCTTGGCGCCCTCGCCTACGGTTTTGGTGCCCTGTTCCATGCTGTCAACTGCCTGTTTTGTTCCCTGCTGGACTTCTTTTATCAGTGAAGTGATCTGGTTTGCGGCATTTCTCGATTCCTCGGCAAGTTTGCGAACTTCATCGGCGACTACTGCAAAACCCCTGCCGTGCTCTCCCGCTCTTGCAGCTTCGATAGCTGCGTTCAATGCAAGGAGGTTCGTCTGGTCTGCAATATTGGTTATCACACCGATAATTTCACCAATCTTTTGCGACCTGCCTTCAAGGTCTTTTATTACTGCTGCCGAGTTATCCACAGTGGTCCTGATTTCCGATATCTTGCTCGCCACATCGTTGGACATCTTGCCCACTTCCTGGGCTGTATTGCTGGCCGCGGTAGCGCTTTCAGCTGCTTTCTGGGAATTTACCGCAACCTGCTGTACGCTGTCTGCCATCTCTTTTACAGTCCTGCTTATTTCCACCATCTTTGATGCCTGCTGGCTCACTCCGGAAGCAATATCCTGCGTGGTGCTGGATATCTGGTCTGTGGAGGCTTTCATCTCTTCGCTTGATGCTGAGAGTTCCTGGGCTGTTGAGGCTACTTTTAAAGCTGAACCCTGCACTTTTCCAAGAACGCCTTTTAAGCTCTCGGTCATTGTCTGGATGGCCATGGAAAGCTGCCCGACCTCGTCCTTTGAATTATTCGTGAGCTGGACTGTAAGGTCGCCTGCTGCGACTTTATTGGATGCGTGGAGCATGCTGTCCACAGGTTTTGTTATGGCGCGGGAGATGTATATCCCGATACCGAGACCTGTGACTACCGCTATGATAGAGAGTATTATAACCGTGGTTTTGGCAGTTGAATTTGTAACGGCTATTTCGGCAAGGGCTGCAACTTCTTCTTCTTCTGCAGCTTTTTCGAACTCATCTATTAAAGGCTCTATCGCATGGACGAAAGTTGTGAATTCTGCTGTTTTAGACGCGATCTTAGCATCTATATCTACTATTTTATCAAAAGCCGTTGTATATGTAATGAGCTTGGCATTAATATCATTCTTCACATTCTGGGGCAGGTTGCTGGCAGCCAGATGATTTACAAGTATCTTTTCATTATCATGCAATTTTGTTTGATACGCGACATCCTGCCTCATTATGTAATCTTTTTCATTTCTCCTCAATGTCAGCATATCTGCCATTAACTGGTCATTATTCTGTTTCTTGATATCTTCTTCAACAACAGCCACCGCACTCCTCATTTCAAACTGAAGTCCTAAGGTCTCGTCAAGGCCTTTTGTCTTTTCGAGTTCAGCAGTCTCAAGGAACGCTTTTTGATAACCTTCGATATCAGTTATTATTTTTCCTGCCTTGTCCTTTTCTTCCTTGGGGACATCAAGTGCCTGTATCGCCTGTGCATCTTTCGTGACGTTCACGACAGAAGCTTTCACATTATTGACATATGTTAAATCATGACGTGCAAAAAAGTCTTTCTCATTACGTCTTGCTGAAAGCATATCGACGTCCATTGTAAGACCTTTTTCCTTCATTGCAATCGTATTTCCGATCACTTTATTATTTTCCTGTTCAATTGTACCAAGTGTGGTTATGCTTATCACAGCCACAATTATTAGCAAGATGCTGACAAGCCCGAATCCGCCCAGCAGCTTCTTGCTCAAAGACATGTCTTTTATACTTACCATACAATCCTCCGTTTTCCGTTTAGATGTTTTTATTTTCTATAAACAACTGAACTGCTTAAAAGCAGCAAAATTGTTTATTGACACTAAGAAGTAAGAACAAAATCTCTTGTTTATAAATCGATTTGTGAAAAAAGTGTGATATTTTTCCTTGATGAATCAGAGATGTTCTTTCTCATTGCTCATTAAGATTTCAATCCGCTAAAGTGAGTCTATGCTATTCTCTCCCCTTAATTCTCAGGTTTGCGCCGTCGATCTCATATTCAAGCCAGGGAGTAGGTTTTGGTGAAAGCCCGACCATCCTTATGAAATTCTTGTCATTTTCTGATTTGATTTCTATCATACAATCAAACAGTTGTTTTAATGTCGTTATAACCCGCTCGTCATGTATGTTGCTCTCTATTACAAATATTCCAAGAGCCCCCATTGCTTTGATACGGCCTGTAAAAACATGAATAAACCTGAAAACCGTTTGAATGTTTGAATACATCAATATGGTAGAAAGTGAATTGATATGAAGCTGGACTTCCCGGATATTCTTTTTCATAAAGAAATCATCAAAAAACTGGCCGACTCTTACTCCTATTCCGGTCAAATCCACGGGACTCCCTGCAATCTTAATATTTTCATTCTCAACCACAGCACCCCCAAGCGATTTTGTGACGCAGTCGATAATCCCGATTCTTGACAGCGGAAGTACTAATTTGTTTTCTTTGAACCATTCTAAAATTTGTGTTGCGGATCTATTAGTAGTTACAGTTATTACTGCATTATCATTTCTTACTGCGCCGTGATACATTATGTGATTCAGGATTATTTCTTTTCCGCTCATTGGCGGGCCAATCAGCATGATATTCGAGCCTTTTCTTATGCCCTCGATTGCGTTATCCAGTTCTTTAATGCCAAGTGTGTAATCACTCATCATTTCTCCTTAATAATTTGGTTTAAATGTGATTTTAATTTTTCCAATTACTTGAAATCAATAATAATGAAAATTGAATACAATATCATGAATTACTTTCTTATCCGTTCAGCGTTTCATTAATTCTTTTGCGTTCAATAATATCATAGAAAATCAATACAACACCAATAATGCTATCTTTGTCATCTTTGATTGCTGAACCGATAACGTCAACAGGCATTTCCGTACCTTCTTTTGCTATCAATACTGTATGATCTGCCAGGCCGTAGAAACTGTCTTCTTTGATTGCCTTTGTTACAGGATTTTCAACCTGGTTGTCCTTTTCTTCGCTGACAATATTAAAAACTGTTACCAGAGATTTCCCCAAAGCGTCTTCCTGCTTCCAGCCGGTCAGGGCCTCTGCAATAGGGTTCATAAGTTTTATAAACCCTTGCGGGTCTGTGGCAATCACAGCATCCCCGATACCTTTAATTACCGCAAACAACCACCTGTTTCTCTCGTTTAATTCTCTTTCTGCCAAATGCTTGTAGAGAGCTATCTCAATATTGATGTGTAATTCTCTTTCATTGAATGGTTTAATGATATACCCATACGGCTCTGTTATTTTTGCCCGTTCCAGTATTTTTTCATCCGAATAAGCTGTGAGGTACACAACCGGGATATTGAAACGGCGGCGTATTTGCTCAGCGGCTTCTATCCCGTCCATTTCACCCTGCAGTACAATATCCATCAGCACAAGATCCGGCTTTTTTTCTTCTGCCTCCATAATAGCCATCTTTCCTGATGACGCTACCGAGCATACCGAATATCCCAGGTTTTGCAGGCATCTTCGGATGTGTTCGCCAACAATAATTTCATCTTCAACAACCAGTATTTGTTTTTCTGTCATCATTTCACTCCTTTAAATTTTATAGTAAATTCAGTCCCTCCTGAACGATTTAAATCGATTTGACCATGGAGCTGGTTTTCAGCCAGTATTGTAACGAGGCGCAGGCCCAGTGATTCGGTTTTCCTGAAATCCACATCGCTGGGGAAACCCACTCCGTTATCGCTAACTACAAGTTCAAACATATTTTTATTAAAAGGATGAAGTGATATGCTGATTTTACCATTTCTGCCATCCGGAAATGCGTATTTCAAAGAATTAGTTATCAGCTCGTTGATTATTAATCCGCAGGGTATTGCAAAATCAATTCCAAGCGAAGTATCCCCAACATTTATATTTAATTCGACTTTACCCGCTTCGACACCATGAGATTGCAGCAAGCCGTTTGCTAAATCCCTGATATATTCATTGAATTCAATTTTTTCCAGATCTTTGGATCGATACAGCTTTTCATGAATAATATACATCGACATTATCCTGTTACGGCTGTCCTTGAACATTTCAAGATACTTTTCTTCCTTTATGGATTCGGCCTGAAGCCCCAAAAGGCTGGAAACTATCTGCATATTGTTCTTGACACGGTGATGGATTTCCCTTAAAAGTGTTTCTTTTTCTTTGAGGGATGCTTCTATATTTTCCTCCGCTCGCTTGCGTTCGGTGATGTCCGCCGATGCTCCAACGGTGCGAACCGGGTGGCACGAGCTTCCTTCACCTTCGAAGTGCGTGCGCGATCGCGTGCTCAGCCAGTGGATTGCACCGTTGCGGTCGATGATCCGATGCTCCACATCAAAAGAGCCATCACCCGACGGATCGTGAGCGCGCCGCACGGCTTCGGCGATTCTCTCGCGGTCCTCCGGATACACATGATTGAGAAATTCCGGCAGGGTTACGGGTTCCTCCGGACCCCAGCCATAAATGTGCCGCTGCTCCGGCGACCAGTAGATGGTGTCGGTGCGGTGGTCATGGTCGAAGATGCCAATCTGAGAAACACCGACAGCCTGGTGCAGTCGTTCCTCTCTCTCCTGTATGGCCGCCTCCGCCTGCTTGCGCTCGGTGATATCGCGCACCACAGCAAGCATATAATCAATTTTTTCAAGAACTATGAAACTGACATTCACTTCTACAGGAAATATTGTGCCGTCTTTGCGCCTGTGCAAACCTTCTAAAATTAAATGCCTTCTACTCTGGACTTTTCCAACGTGTTCTTTCCAGGAAAATTGATCAGGTAGATTGACTTCAAAATCCATAACACGCATATTAAAGAATTCTTCTCGTTTGTACCCCAGGTTGATGCATGCTTTGTCATTTGCATCCAGAATACGACCTGTTTCGGGATCGCTGACAAAAATAGCATCGTTTGATTGGTCAATTAAGCTGCGAAATAGTCGTAGCTTCTCCTCCGCCTGCTCACGCTCGGTGATATCGCGGATGATTGCACTATAAAAATTTCCTTCTTCTGTTTTCCATGTTGCCATTGAAATATCTACGGGAAATTCAATACCGCCTTTTCTGAGCCCGTATGATTCAATTCTCTTCCCGTTAATTCCGGGTTTACCTGCCAAACTCGCACATTCTATTTTCTTCATGTGATCTTTTTTGTATCTTTCAGGTATGATATGCGAGATTGATTTGCCGATCACTTCTTTTTCCATGTAGCCAAACATTGCCTGTGCGCCGGTGTTCCATGAAAAAATGACACATCTGCCATCCATCAAAATAATCGCATCGTTTGCCGATTGCACAACTGAACGGAATCTCAGTTCCGATTCTTTAAGCGCTTTCTCGGCTTTCCTGTATTCAATCTTTTCCCCGACTTCACTTAATGCCCGATGCACGGCTGGAGCAAGGCGGGATAAACGATCCTTGAGGATGTAATCGGTTGCGCCGCTTTTTAGCGACTCGATAGCAAAATCTTCACCGATTGTTCCTGAGACAAAAATAAAAGGCACGTCGGGGCATTTTTCTTTTGCAATCCGGAGAGCAGAACATCCATCGAATGACGGAAGCGTGTAATCAGCCAGGATGAGTTCAGGAGCAAAGTCCACAAGATTTTCCTGGAAAGCATCTCCTGTTTCAACACGTTTTGAGGTAAATGTAAAATTCGCTTTTCGCAGTTCGTGCTCCATCAACTCGGCATCTGTATCATCATCTTCAAGTATCAGTATGCGAAGTTGTTTATTCATAAATTATTTCAGCATCTTCGGCGATTATTGCGGCTGTTTATTTAATAACATCCAGTACATTCCCAGTTGTGCAACCGCCTGGATGAACTTATCAAAATCCACCGGCTTGACAATGTAGCTGTTGACGCCGAATTTATAACTCTCAACCAGGTCCCGCTCTTCATGGGAGGAGGTCAATACCACTATCGGTATCATTTTTGTCCGTTCGTCTGACTTAACCTTATGCAGGACCTCCAGCCCGTCCACCTTGGGAAGCTTCAGGTCAAGGAACACTACTTTCGGTTTGTTCCCTACGTTGCGTCCGGCATAGACGCCTTTGCCGAAAATAAATTCCAGCGCTTCCGCCCCATCTTTCACCAGATGTATCCTATTGGCAAGATTATGTTTTTTCAACGCCCGCAACGCCAGCTCGGCATCATTCGGATTGTCTTCGACTAACAGTATTTCAACTTCATTTATATCTGTCATATTTTTGTTCCTCCGTCTATAAGTGTAAAACAAAATGTTGCACCTTCGTTAACGTTTCCTTCAGCCCATACCCGTCCACCGTGCCTGTGGATAATGCGCTGGACAATGGCAAGCCCGACACCAGTCCCTTCGAACTCTTCCGCGCTGTGCAGTCTCTGGAAAACCCCGAATAATTTAGTTAAATACTGCATATCGAATCCGACGCCATTGTCTTTAACACAATAGACATTTTCATTCCCTTTTGTGGTGCCGCTGATCTCGATAACAGCTTTCTCTTTAGGTCTTGTGAATTTAATGGCATTGGACAAAAGGTTAACAAAAACCTGCCTGATCATTGACGGGTCGCCATGTGAAGGTGGAAGCGTTTTAATATCAAGCTGTATAGCCCGTTCGGGTACGGTTGTTTTAAGCTCGTCGAATATAGATTTTGCAAGTTTAGCCATATCTATTTCTGATATTTCCATCTGTTTGCGACCCAGGCGGGACAAGGCGAGTAAATCCTCAATAAGCTGCCCCATTTTCTTCGTGTTGTCCCTGACAATATTTAGCACCCGTCCGGCTTCGCTGTCAAGCTTATCCGAATGATCTTCCAGGAGCACCCTTGAGAAACCGTCGATTGCCCGCAGCGGTGCGCGAAGGTCGTGGGAGACCGAGTAGCTGAACGCCTCAAGTTCTTTATTGGCAGCTTCCAGTTGCGTGGTGCGTTTGATGAGTTCCTTCTCTGCGCGTTTGCGTTCTTCAAGCCGCTGTGTCGCTTCCCCGTACAGCCTCGCGTTCTCCTCGCTGTGGTGAACGAGTTCCCGAGATGCGTTGCGCACGAATGCGAATAGGGAGCCGTAAAGGATAAGGAAGCCTAAACCGATGCTGCTCCAGACAAAGTTGCGTATCTTGGCCAATCCCGGCTCAAGTACGCTCATATCCTGATAAATCTCATAAGCGCCTGCTACCTGCTGCGAGTCGGCGGGCCGGAGGGGTACTATCACTTCAATCAGGTTGCCGAAGAGTTCGCGTTCAGCCTCATTCTCCTCTTTTTTCGGGGCTATGATAGTTACGGTCTTACCTTCCAAGGCCTCTTTGAGGTCTTCATCTGCAGGGTAGCTTTTTCCGACAAGCTCTTTTTCATCCGAGTATATCAGCAGCCCGTCGCGGCTCCATATCTTGACGCGGACGATGCGGTCGTTCAAAACGCTCTGGCGGATAAGTGTATCCACCTGTGCAAACCTGGAAGTGTCAAGAGGACCGGATAGATCCGCCTGGTGCAGGTTCGGGTTGAGAAGGGTGGCGACGTGGTCTGCGGCATCCTCGCCTGCATGTTCAAGTGCATTATATTCCATCTGCTGCTGGATGCCCCATGCCATGGCAATGCCGATTGCAGCAGTAATAACAAGACTGATAATCGTGAATTTGGTTAAAAGATTGAGTTCTGGCAATCGTTTTATTTTCATCTGATCTTCTCGCTATTCAGAGGATTCTTTCATCAAAATGAAAGAGTTTCCCAAAAATTTGTTTTTTCTAATAGACATGCAGACATCCTTTAAGCGCCTGAATATCGTATGATTCACCTGGATATATACAAAGTTGTGAGGAATGTGTGAAATCCGCTTTTCATAAGTCTCACTCATAGGTGCAGCAATTCTATTAACCAGGCATAAAAAAGTGTGAACTATTTCCTGTTGAAAAGCTTGAATCCCCCGAGAAATTGCGGGAATTCTATCATGCTGATTTTTTTTACCAGATAAGGGATACGGTTGAAATCGGGTTTTTTAAGTAACTTATATGATTTGGTTTCTTTTTTTGCTTTGATTGCGTCCTCATTTTCTTTGGACGGTATATTGCCCGAAACTATCTCCCCCTCTTTCTGGACTTTATGCCCCACTACCCCCCTGTCCCTGTTCGCCTTTCCTTTTATTTTTCCTTCATAATAATAAGTTTCAGGCGATTTAATTCCAATATCCAGGGCTTCTTTTATAAGGGCATTATATTCTCTCAATACCCAGCCAATTTCCGAGTGATTCTTGTATCCTACTTCAAATCCCAGCTCGGAAATTTTTTTTATGAGCCGCTCCTTATCAGCCTGTTTATCTGTAATAGCTCAAAACCCCTTAATATTTTTTCAGTGGTTTCAGGACAATTAAGCCCTTATTCGTGAATTCGATACAGCGCATTTCACAGTCGTGTTTTGTTCCCCGCATCTTAATTATCTGCAACGCTCTCACCATTCCTTTCTGGTTATCCAGGAAATTATGGAGAAATATCACGCCGTGGGATGCGAACTGTTCAATGGTATAAGCATCAGGCTTGGTAAGTTCGGATAAAAGCAAAGTGGTGCATCCAAGGGTTTTAAGATTCCTGATGAACCTGCTTATGGATTTCTCTTCCTGCGCCGCCTGCGATGAAGTGAACCTGATGGCAGATAATGAGTCTATTACCAGTCTATTGATATTGTGTTGCTTTACCGCCGCCTCCACCCTCTTGAACACTGAATATGGCGTGGGGGGAGTGTTATCGGGAGATTCGGCTTCACGCTGCTCATAATTTGGGGTTATAAACGAAGAAACTTCTTCGTATTCCCCATATTGTGTCGTCGGCCCGAGATCTAAAAAAAACAGTTTTTTCTTGTTGACCAGTTCTTCGATGTGCAGGTTGTACCTGGACATGTCTTCGATAATAGTATCTACGCTTTCGGATAATACAACATACGCACCGGCTTCCCCGGCAAGCGCCCCTGCAGCTAAAAATTGCACTCCGAACGTAGATTTACCGCTGCCCGGGGAGCCGCTGACCAGATACTGCCTGTCCTTAATTAAACCTCCTTCGATTAGCTCATCAAATCCTTCAATTCCTGTTTTGACTCTCATATTCGAACCTCGTATTCAATTATGAGCGACATTGATTTAGTGTATATATAAACGCAGTTGTGAAGTTTGTGTGAAATATGCTTAATAACAAGCACATACAATAATTTAAATTACCAAAAATGTAATAATTTAGAATAACATATTTATAAAAGATAATATAAAGGATAAAAGGCGATGTTCGAAGACATTTCAGAAAAATTTAAAAAATTAAAAATGCCGGAAGAGTCCCTTATTAAAAAAATCGAAAGGATAAAAAAGACTCCCGACGCAGGAATACCAATAGCCGGAGGTACGCTATCCACAGGTACGCCATCAATAGCAATGCCTGATTTGTCCGAACAGGTTAAAAAAGCGCAGGAAGAAATTACACAGAAGATTGAAGAGATAGTGAAATCCAAAACCGAGCAAATCAGCGCCACGACTGAATCCATCAAGGAATATGATACAAAGATAAGCAAAGTGGAGAGTTCTGTCTCAGCAACAAAAAACCGCGTGGATGAATTTAAAGAAAGATTGGATAAAATAGATGAAAGCCTTCTTGAATTATTATCATTATATGAAGTGGTATCCAGCACTGTAAACCCGTTTGTTGGGGACAAGGAAAACGTCCCGAATGAAAAGCTCGAACAGATGGAGAAAAAAATTGACGCTTTGAGCCAGCAAGCGCCGGAACTTCCCCCGAATATAAAAGAAGAGTATGATATTAAATTTAAAGCTCTCGAAGGCAGTTTGCAGGCATTGACCGAAGTGATTAATTCAACGGCATTGAATCAGGATGTACTGGTAAAAAATGTTTCCGAACGGGTATTGGAAGAGATTAAACCCTTAATCGAACAAAAATCACTACAAACAGGCATGCAACCGGTCATGGTTACGGAGCCGTCATCCCGGATACTTGGACAGGTTGAGAGCGCAGTTCCAGCAGCAAGAGCAGGCGGGGATGTAAAACTGCAATTCCTGGATAATAAAGCTGAAACGTCTATTATCCTTCTTAACTGGATAGAATTCTTGCTTGAAAAGGTTGGAAGGAATAATCTCACTGAAGTCCTTGAATATTATATTGACATAGGATGGATAAGCGAAGAAGTCTGTGAAAAAATGATGGCCTATGCGAACGGGATTGATTATTACGTGGAGCGTCCCACATGGAAACTCCTCCCTGATGACCATACGAAATCGCTGATGTTCATAGAACAGCTAAAAGGAAAGAAGCTTGATAAAACAATGCTGTCAAAGCTTGAAAGGGATGTAGAAAAAGTAGTCCGCAGCACCGAAGTATATATTTCTTAAATATATTTCTTAATTGCTTAGAACAATTTCTGTATTATAATATCAAAAGATTTGGGGTCAACCAGCATAATCAACCGCCCGGTCTTATTAATTCCCAGGGCGAGGTTGGTTGCAAGCGCGAATTCGACTTTTCCTTCAATCTCCTTCATGGCGGCTTCTGCGATGTTTGAAGATGAGCCGGTCTTGAAGGTGGGGGCGTTCAGTAATAAGGGAACTTCGATATATTCCGAGACTGCACTGATATACTGCCCGCCGAAGATATTTGCTGTTTCTTTTAACGTGGATATTATATCCTCGGTGAACTCCTTGCATGCAGCGTCTGGAGGATTGCAGAGAAGTTCGTTTGCGATATCCAGGGCATTATCACTTGAGATATACAACTGCATCTCGCCTCTAACTTCACCCGTTGCCCCTTTTCCATGAAGTTCGATCCCAATCATTACTATCGAATCGCCAAGGCTGATTATTTCATCATGCATCTGTTCAATCGGGAGGGTGCGCAGCTGGGAATGGGTGGATTCTGCTTCCTCCCCTGATAACTGGGTGACAGTCGAGGCTGCGTTTGTCATTCCCGACATCCCTATATCGCTTAAAAGCCTGACAGCCGAATCGATATTCTGGTCTTTTTTGGGCGGCGCTGCAGGCTCTGGTTTTGCATGTGGGGCAGGTTCTGCTTTCATGGGTTCAACGGTCTCTGCGATTTCAACTTCCGGCTTTCTGACACTGGTTTTAACTTCGGGTTCAGTGACTCTGGCTTTTACTTCAGGTTCAGGTAATTTTTTCTCAGGTTTAATAGGTTCTTTAACCTTTTCTATTTCGGGTTTGGCAACTTTCGCTTTAATTTCCGGTTCGGGTGATTTTTTATCGGGTTTTACTGATTCTTTAACCTGTTCTGTTTCCGGCCTGGCAACTTTCGCCTTTACTTCAGGTTCTTGTATTTTTTTCTCTGATTTGACGCTCTCTTTAATAGAGACAGCTTCCGGTTCTAATTCGGGTTCCTCATATTCAGGCGATTTGCGAGACCTCTTTTCAAGTCTCACAATTTCTTTTTTCTTTGTGGTATTCTCTTCAGGGTAATCTAAATCATAATCAACGAAAGATATTTCTCCTGCCATGATCTCATCTTCGGCCGCTTCCCCGGACAGGTCATATCCTGCAGGTCTGTGTTTCCTCAATGGTTTTAATTGAACTTTTTTTGCGCCATTGCCCGGTGTTCTCCTTTTGATTGCTCCTGTTTGTTCCTCTCTCTCCCATTCCTGTTTTACGGGTGCACTTCTGCCGGCCGGACTATTTTTTCTCAAATTTTCCATTTGCAGCCATATAGAATTCGTCTGCGTGTCAGGGCCGTTGTTTTCATTATATTTTAAAATAATATCGACTGAAACCACTCCATTAAATTCATTTTTCAGGCCCAGAACGATCTTTCTTGTATTTTCACCGCTTCCGTTTGAATCGGTATCTGTTATCATCAAATCATTTGAGAACCGGGCAGTATTGCCATAGTCGGTTTTTGTTTCCCCGTTTTCCACACGTGATAAATACTCGCATTTAAATAAATCCGATGGAATCTCAAGTGTTACAAGCGGGATACCAACGTTTTCAGAAAAATTGGTCTCATCATTTTCATAAGCATACCTGTTGCCATTCCCGTTCGATTCTATTCTCTCTATTGCTTCCCTGGCATGCTTTCTCAAATCGGTGGAACCGTTTTTTAAAACAGCCATGAGCCCGGGAACAGCGCGCTTGTCACCTATCCTTCCAAGCGACCATGCCGCATGTATCCGAACATTATCGCTCGGGTCATTTAAAAGGGCGATCAGCGGAAGCACTGCTTTTACATTCCCGATTTCACCAAGAGCCCATGCCGCATTTGCGCGAATCTGATCCAGATGCGCCCACTCTGTTCCACCACGAAGAGGCGCCCGCTGTTATCGCCGGCGTGAGTGACGTACGTTGGACGACTCAAGCCACTGACGACTTGGACCGGCGTAATGGTGGGCCAGGCGAGCATCGGGGCGGCAACGGCGCGGCGTTCGCCCG
>JAPZAO010000106.1 GCA_027460615.1 Candidatus Methanoperedens sp. | reverse complement strand
CTGGGAGTCCTTGAAATGATACCTGAGGATGTAAATGTCAGGCGTTCTGCAGCATTCAAGACGCCTGTTGTGGTGAGGGCACCCCAATCCCCGGCATCGATTGCATTTAAAAGGCTTGCGGCAAAGATATCGAGTGAGAAATTCACGGAATCCGGGGATAAAGGCAAAAAAGATGGCTTTGTTGACCGCCTTACAAGGACAATCTTCGGAGGGAAATAGAAGATACTATGAATGAACTACGCGAAAAAGTGCGCATATTCATAGCCGAATTTGCAAACCCGGATGAAAAGGATATCCAGAATTTCATAAGCGATTTAGCTTTGCAAAACCCATCTCTTGATTCTGAAAAGTTTAAGAAGAACCTGGCAAAGCTTGTTAAAAATGCAAAGGAACTGGCGGCTTATGAAAAGCAATATTCTTTATTGGATGCGAAATCGCCCGGGAATGCGGAACTTGCAGAGGTTTTAAAAGAAGCAAGGGCAGGGCAGGAAAACCTGGAAGATATTTCAGATGAATTGAAAACCGCAAAAAAAATCTTAAAATCGGGAGGCTCAGGGAAAACCAGGAAAAAAACAGCCGGAGAGGGCAAGGAAGAACCCACAACAGAAAAGGGCGGCGCGTTATTGACCGGACAAGAAAAAGAACCGCGGGAATTGGAAGAGCCTGCCGGGAAAATTGAGCCGGGTGAAGTGGACAAAACTGTAAAGAAAAGCAAAAGAAAAGAAATAAAACCGGAAGCAAAACCGGAAAAAGAGAGGCTGCCTGAAGAAGTGGAAAGCCTGATGCACCACCTTGATTCTGATGCGACAAAGGATATTATCAAAGAAAAAATGACCCCGGAAAAGCAGGCAGCTTTTGAGCATCTTGAAGAAAAATTACTGTCAGATGTCGAAACCGGTATAAAGAAACTTAAAGATGTCCCGTTTGAAAAATCGGAGCCTATATTAGCCAGACTGAAATCCTATTTAACAAAAGAAACCGAAGATATAGAGACATACCAGCAGTCGTTACATGGCCAGCTTGTAACTTTTGAAGGCATGGAAGGATACAAGGAAATTGAACGTTACTGGGTGAACGAACCATATTCCTTTGTAGTAATCCTGTTCAATCCTGAAAAAAATTCATATCTGTATTACGTGGCAGAGCCGAAACTTTCCGGTTTCGAAGACCTGCTCCTGCGGGAAATCAAAGACAGGCTCAAGGACGTCCTTCTTTTTGAAGAGGTGAAGAATGACGCGGATAAGGAAAAAATCCTGACAGACAAAGTAAGGAAGGTAATAAAAGATTATGCGATTGATATAACACCTTTAACCCTTGAAAAAATATTATATTATACACGAAGGGACTTCATTAAATTCGGTAAGATTGACGCGGTTATGCATGACAACGGGATAGAAGATATTTCCGCTAACGGCTATGACATTCCCATCTACCTTTACCATAAGAAATACACCAATATGCCCACAAACATATTTTTTACAGAAAGCGAGCTGGATTCTTATGTGATAAGGCTTGCCCAGAGATGCGGCAAACATGTCTCGGTAGCAGAACCGATGGTGGATGCCACCATGCCCGACGGTTCCCGTATCCAGATGACACTCGGCACTGAAGTGACGACGCACGGTGCGACATTTACAATCAGGAAGTTCAGCGAAGTCCCGATAACACCTGTTGACCTGATTAACTGGAATACGTTCTCGGCAGAAGAAATGGCATATCTCTGGCTGTGTATCGAGAACAATAAGAGCCTGATTTTTGC
This sequence comes from Candidatus Methanoperedens sp., assembly GCA_027460615.1. Classification (GTDB taxonomy): domain Archaea; phylum Halobacteriota; class Methanosarcinia; order Methanosarcinales; family Methanoperedenaceae; genus Methanoperedens. Next base: position 19,594 of record JAPZAO010000106.1, on the reverse strand, counting down.
AGGGGGCACGGCTTCAGGTAAGACATCTTCTCTTAATGCTGTCTCCCTCTTCATTCCCTGGCAGGCAAAGATAATCTCACTTGAGGATACGCGGGAATTGAAACTGCCGCATCCGAACTGGATCCCGGGGATAACCAGGGACTCTTTCACCGCCGATGGACGGGGAAGTATCGATATGTACGACCTCCTCAGGGCAGCGCTCCGGCAGAGACCTGAATACCTGCTGGTGGGCGAAGTCAGGGGCAAGGAAGCATTGACGCTCTTCCAGGCGATGAGCACCGGTCACACTACTTTCTCGACGATGCACGCGGATTCGGTATCGAGCGCCATACATCGTCTTGAGAATCCTCCCATCAGCGTGCCCAGGTCGATGATCCAGGCTCTTAATATAATAAGCATCCAGGCGCAAACCTTCGTGAAAGGTAAAAGAGCACGCCGCAACATGAAGCTGGTTGAGATTACAGATATAGACCCGACGACCAGGAACATAAGGACGAACGATATTTTTGCGTGGGATCCCCTGACAGATAAATTCCACAGGGTGGGCGAATCAAAAGCGCTGAACGAGGTAATGATAAGACGCGGATGGAATATCGGGGATTTGAAAAACGAACTGAGCAACAGGCAGAAAATTCTTGAGTTCATGGTAAATAACAAAATATCAGATTTCAATGCGATCGCTACTATCATTCATGATTACCAGGTTACTCCTGATAAAGTTTTAAAGAAGTTGAACATCTCCGGATGAGCGCAATGGCAAGTAAAGTCGAATTTTATTTCAAGAAATTAAAGACGCTGCCATTTGTCCTGCTCGGCAAAAGGATGAAAGAAAAGAAAGACCAGTTCAGGGACCTGCGAATGGCGATGAGACAGGCGCGCATCCCCATGTCGTATGAAATGTATATTTCAAACTCATTGTTCTATTCAGTGCTGGCAGGTATTGCCGGCGCGTTGCTTGGATTAATAACAACCTATATCCTGTTCACGTTTGTCAGGCTTCCTGAAAGGCTTACGCATCTTACTTTTTCGCCAAAGACGGCATGGCTTATCCAGTACAGGGACTTTGCGATTGCGATTTTCATAGTTGGTTTTCTTACCATACTTTTTGGCGGGATAACGTATGCGCTTTTTCTTGCATATCCGGGATTCAAGGCCGGGGAAAGGAAGGGTGCAATCGACAGGAACCTGCCCTTCGCAGTCACGTTCATGTATGCGCTGAGCAGGGGGGGCATGAATGTTATTGAAATATTACGTTCCTTGAGCAAAAGCACGGATACTTACGGCGAAGTTGCAAGGGAAGTGGATGTCGTTGTGAGGGACATGGATTATTTCGGAAACGATTTGAGAACCGCGCTTCATAACATCTGTGAGATTACGCCGTCTGAAAATTTCAGGGATTTAATGTATAATCTTCTCACGGTCATAGACAGCGGCGGGAATATCTCTACTTACTTCCGTGATAAATCAGAGCAATATCTAAACAGGGCAAAGATTGACCAGAAAGGATTTTTGGAGACGCTTGGATTAATAGCAGAATCCTATGTCACGGCGTTTGTGGCAGGGCCACTATTTATTATAATTCTCGGTGTGATGATGTCGGTAATGGGTTCGGGCAGCCAGGTAATGATATATGCGATAATTTATGCGGTGATACCGATAGGTTCGTTGATGTTCGTGGTGATGGTTGATATTATCACGCCAGGGGCTACCGGAGAAGCGCCGCTTCTGCCCACCCAGAGTTTCGTGGGTGAAATTGTTGTGCCTGAAACTGATGAAAAGACCGTATTTTCGAAATTTGTCAAATCAAGAAACACACTCAGGATAAGAAAGATGCTTCTTGACCCATTAAAGCCGCTTAAAGAAAAGCCTGTGTATTCTTTAATAATAACAGGACCGATTGCTCTTATTTTTATGTTAATCTCGGTTTTAAATGCGATGAAAGCACCGGATTTTGTGGATTATATTGACGACAGGATAGTTTTCACCGTGTATCTCGTGGTTATCCCGCTTATGATTTTCCATGAATACAAAAAGCGAAGGGAAGACAGGATACAATCGTTGATACCTGATTTCTTAAAAAAACTTGCCAGTACCAATGAAACAGGCATGACGCTTCGGGATTCCATTAAATTAATGACGCGTTCCGATATCGGCTTAAGCAAGGAGATCAAAAAAATCTGGAATGATATTGAATGGGGACTTGCGATAAACGAAGCGCTCGTCAGGTTTGCCAACCGTGTCAGGACGCATCTTGTATCGCGGTCAGTCACTTTATTGACCAAAGCCAACGAGTCAAGCGGGGATATAGGCGAGGTGCTGAATGTCGCTGCAAGGGATGTTGCTGCGGAACAGGAATTGAGGAACGAGCGCAGGACTAATATGTTTATTTACGTTGTGATTATTTATATATCATTCCTTGTATTCATAGGTATTATTTATATAATTTCTACAACGTTCCTTTCAGAAATGGTAAAGGCCGGGGAGAAAGTTTCAGCAAGCGGAGGCACGGGAGTTCCTCTCAGTCTAAGCCGGGAGAAATTGGATGTATATAACCGTATGTTTTTCCACGGCGCCCTGATTCAGGGTTTTTGCTCTGGGCTGATTGCAGGAGTAATGGGAGAAGGCAATGCCCTTTCGGGATTAAAGCATTCGGTGATAATGATAACTATCGGCTATCTCCTGTTCACGATGTTTGTGCTTTAATGATTCAATCCTTGTTTTGGCGGATGCCCCTCTTGAATGCTGTATGCTCAGAAATCCCTTTAAGCTCTTTGAGCTCTTCTATGACCTCATAATCCAGCCATCCATCACATCCTGGTATTTTATATTTTTCTTTTATGTGTTTACTCTATTTGTTTTTTGGAAAAAATTCGCTAACTGTTTGCCTAACTTCTTTCAGCCATTCTTTTCTCTGCTCCTCGGAGCTGATAACTACGATGTTGAACATTCTTCGATAGAAGTTTGTCACACCGCATAAGTTAAAAATACAGTTCTTCCAACAATAGCTGCCTTTGCCTTCAAAAGGCCGTTAGGAACACCTTCACCTTTGTCGTTCTCAAGGAATTCATAAGCAACACCCGGTCTAATAACTCTGTCTACCCATCCTTTCAAAATTGCCGGGGGCTGGCCCCACCAATTAGGGTGAGTGATGATGATACCTTCCGCCCCCGAGATTTCCTTACAATGCTTTTCAATTTCAAGCGGCAAAGAAGAGTCTTTCGGAATTTCTTCAATTGATAATATAGGGTTGAATTTTTCTTCATATAAATCATGAAAATATACCTCATGCCCGTTTTGCTTCAGCGCCTCTACAGCGGTTTCAGCAATGGCATGGTTGAAACTTTTCTTATTGGGGTGGGCAAGTATTACGGATACTTTCATCGTTCTATTCCTTTGAGTTTTTCCATAATGCAGCAGCAGGAAAAAAACGTATCACTGCCGCTGAGTAGGGCAATGCATGTATTACTATATATAAACCAATGGTTATAGCGCATAGTTCCTGTCAAATATTTATAGATTCAGCCCGCATAAGTATAACCGTGAGGCGCAGCATTGTCATTTAAACTCGTTTCCGGATTTGAACCGAAAGGAGACCAATCGAAAGCGATAGAGAAACTTGTTTTCGGTATAGAGCAGCGTATGAAGCACCAGACCCTGCTCGGAGTGACGGGTTCGGGCAAGACCTTCACGGTTGCGAATGTGATAAATAAAATCCAGAGACCAACGCTTGTCATTTCTCACAACAAGACCCTTGCGGCGCAGCTTTATTCCGAGTTCAGGGCTTTTTTCCCTGAAAATGCGGTTGAATATTTTGTGAGCTACTACGATTACTACCAGCCTGAGGCGTATATTCCGCAAACTGACACCTATATTGAAAAGGACGCATCAATCAACGAGGAGATAAACAGGATGCGCCTTTCTGCCACACGCTCACTGTTTGAGCGCAGGGACGTGATTGTGGTGGCAAGCGTATCATGCATTTACGGCATCGGGTCCCCGCAGGAATGGCAGGAGATGTCCATCCTTCTCAAGAAAGGAGAGGAACTTGAGAGGCGGGTTTTACTTTCAAGACTTGTGGATATGCAGTATGAGCGCAACGACCTTGATTTCAGCACAGGCAAATTCCGGGCGCGGGGAGACACAATCGAGGTATTCCCGTCATATGCTTCAAACGGTATCAGGATAGAACTTTTCGGAGATGAAATCGATAAAATTTCAGAATTTGACGTCCTGACAGGGAAAACATTGAGGGAGAACGATGCTGTGGTGATATACCCGGCAAAACATTTCGTTATGCCGCAGGAAAAGATAGACTACGCCATCGAGTCGATCGAAGCCGAACTCAGGGACAGGCTCCATGAGTTAAAATCCATGGGAAAAATCCTTGAAGCCGCACGTCTTGAGCAGCGAACGAAATTCGATATCGAGATGATGCATGAAATCGGGTACTGCCAGGGAATAGAGAACTACAGCCGCCACATGGACGGACGGAGGACCGGCGAGCCGCCTTATACGTTACTTGATTATTTCCCGAAAGATTATCTCATCGTTATCGATGAATCGCATGTTACGCTCCCGCAGCTTCGGGGAATGCACGCCGGCGACCATGCAAGGAAAGAATCTCTTGTGGATTATGGTTTCAGGATGCCTTCAGCTTATGATAACCGCCCGCTGACTTTTGATGAATTCAGTACCAGGGTGAACCAGATAATGTATGTTTCAGCCACGCCCGCTGATTATGAAATAGGGCAGAGCGTGCAAGTTGTTGAACAGATTATCCGCCCCACCGGGCTTGTGGACCCGGAGATTGTGGTGAAACCAATACAGGGGCAGATAGATGACCTGATGGCAGAAATCCATGCAAAGACCGCAAAAAAATACAGGGTGCTTGTTACTACGCTTACAAAAAGGATGGCAGAAGACCTGACAGAATATCTCACCGGCGCGGGAATCAAGGCGAGGTACATGCATTCCGAGATAGAGACGCTTGAGCGCATTGAGATTATAAGAGGGCTTCGCCTCGGCGAGTTCGATGTGCTTGTGGGCATTAACCTCCTGCGTGAGGGGCTTGACTTACCAGAGGTTGCGCTTGTGGCAATCCTTGATGCTGACAAGGAAGGTTTCCTGCGCTCTGACCGTTCGCTCTTGCAGACAATAGGCAGGACTTCAAGGAATATTGATGGGAAAGTTGTGATGTATGCAGATAGGATGACTGGTTCGATGCAGCGGGCGATAGATGAGACAAACCGCAGGCGGGAGAGGCAGGTACAGTACAATAAAGAGCATAATATCACGCCGCAGACCATCAGGAAGGCTGTGGAACCGCGGGCGATAACTGAGGAAGCTGCGCCTTCAAAGGAAGAGATTTTCAATTATATTATTGAACTTGAAGCTGAAATGCACAGGGCTGCTAAGAACCTTGAGTTTGAGAAGGCGGCGGAGATAAGGGACAGGATAGGGAAGCTGAGGAAGGAGATGTGAGTTTTGATACCTTTTTATTATGGTTTTGTTATTTTTTTGTTACAAAAATTTAAATAGTATGTTCTTTAAATAATGCTTCGATGGTGAACGCGTCTCTTAAAAAGGTTTTTATTAAGAATTTCAAAAGTCTCCATGATTGTGAAATTGATATTGGGAAATTGAATGTAGTGGTGGGGGCTAATGCTTCAGGCAAGTCGAATCTGGTGGAGGCGTTCAGGCTTTTGAAGAAGATTTATGTTGATAAGGACCCTTTTCCGTTTCTAGAGTGGTGGGGTTATGACAATGTAGTATGGCAAAGAAAAGAAGAACTGCCCATAATTATTGGGCTGCTTTTTGATATCGAAGGTTACGATGTCTATTTCGAGACAAACTTCACTGGAACTGGAGGAAAGTTTCAGATTTTGCGAGAATTATTAGATATTAAAGGTTATTTGAAATTTGAGAAAAAAGGGGAATGGACAGCAGTAAAACATGATATGAAATTTATAGATGCCGTTATTGAAAAACCTCAAAAGTACAATGTAATCTCTGAGGGAAAATTGATAATTAGTAAGCATAAAGATAATCTTACAAAAGAGGTAAAAATCCCCTGGGGAGATTTGCCAAATCTTTTGGGTTTAATTCAAGGTTTTGGATATAATAATAAATATAATAATATAAAAGAAAAAAATGTTGCTAAGATATCATATGAAAAAATAGATGATTGGGAAATTTTTGCTCCAGTTGTAGTAGCCCATCGTTACAAAGAAAAAGAGTATTATGGAAATATTTATGCTGTTTCCTCAAAAAGAATACTTCTTACCCTCGAAAAATTATCGGTTTTGTACCCCCTCAATATTCGCTTGATGAAGAATCCTCAACCTCTTAGAAGAGAAGAAACTATCAAAGAAGATGGAACCAATATCGCAAGCGTATATCATACCATTTATCTCAAAGAAGGTAAAATTCCTGAAGAAATTTACAATCCTCTTACAATGGTTTTTCCAAAAATAGATGTGCGCCCGCATCTTACCGATGATAGCAGGATAATGATAAAATTCAAAGAAGACGGTTTTGAACTTTTGCCACCCAATACGTCCGATGGATTCTATAAAATTTTAACCGTTCTCGTCGCTATTTACTTAAAGCCGCCCCTGCTCATAATCGATGAAATTGAGAATTCTCTGCACCCAGAAACCTTAGAGCTTATTTTGGATACAATAAAAGCAAGCGATGTTCAGGCAATAATAACGACGCACTCGCCAGTTGTCGTCGATATGACCGAGCCTGACGATATGATCCTTGTAGAAAAAGAACGGGGAGAATCCAGATTCAAGAGAATAAAAGACCCAGATAAAATAAGAACTTTCTTAAAGGAAAAGGGTATAAAGTTTAGTACAGGCTGGCTTTATGGTGAGATATCTCACATCGAATAAAAAACATGAAAATAAAACTAATTGTCGAAGATTTTTACGGAGTGGATTTTTTAAAAAATGTAATCGAACGACTTAAAGATGCGAATCTGGTAAATAAAAATTTGCTAATCCCAAAACCAAAACATATACCGGCTGATTGTAATGGAAAACTGGATGAAATTTTGACAATGTTTGATAACACGTGCGACAAGATTATTATTGTCTTTGATGCCGATGACCCAAGAAATTACAAAAATAGATATGAAAGGGCACAAAGTCATGTGCCGAATAACATGGCAACACCTGTTGAAATTATCCTTACAGAATATGAGATTGAAGAGTGGATATGTATCAGTAAAAATTTAAATTGGAAGCAATCTAAGCCTTCAAAAGAGTTAAAAAATAAATTTGGATATTTAAAAAGCAGCCTTCCAAAGTACGCCAACGAATTGGATTTTGATGAACTTCAAAAGAAATGCAACTCCTTTAAGGCTTTTCTCAAATCTTTGATGCCATTGCGGAGATAAACCAATTTCCTCATCTCAAAATCAACCCCCCAAGTACCCTCCTCCCGGCCATGACATCCTCAATTGAAAACACTTCAAGATTATAGACACCATCAAAATCAAGCTCTTTGAGGACAGAAAAATCTATCCTTCCTGTCCCCGGCGCTCCATGAAAGTCTCCCCAATACTTCTCAGTCAGCATGCCGCCGTTGTCGTGGACATGGACGTGAACCACATAGTCCTTGATTTCACGCGCAAATTCCCGCAGTTTCAACGCATCTCCTCCGCATGTCAGGTTGGCATGTCCTATATCGAATGTGGCTCTCAAGGAAGGTGAACCTATTTGCTCTATGGTATCTATGAGTTCAGATGCCAGGCAGCACAGGTTCTCCGGGTCTGTTCCTTCCTTGTTTTCAAGTCCGAGCATCACATCCCGGTCTTGCGCGAACCGTGCAATCCGGGATAATCCGGATATCATACTGTCAATAGACCCGTTCCTGTCCATATCCGTCCTCCCGGGGTGTATAACCACAACACTTGAACCAAGTTCCTCAGCCATCGTTATACTTTCCTTGAGGAGTCTTTCCTGGGTTTCGTTTAACTTCGCTGTATCAACAACCAGTTCATGCGGATAATTGGGAGCGTCGCTGAAATACGGGGCATGGATAGAGGTAGACAAGTCGCATGTTGAAAGGAAATCCCGGATTTTTTTAACTCTGCTTTTTATGAGTTTTGTTCCTTCATATACACCGAGTTTCGGAATGTATAACTCAATTGATTCTACAACTTGTTCCAATTCAGGAAAACTCCCTGCAAAAGATGATGCTCCGATTATCATTCCCTGTACGAAAGGCAATATGCGCATATTATGATTTCGATGCGCAATTGCACTGTTTTTTATTGCAAATTCTTGTGTATCCAGCCAATCGTTGACGATTGAAACTCATAATAATCATAAAGGCAAGCGTTATATAATATCATGATTAATACTTTGATTTGCTATAGTGCGGGAAACTATAGTGGGAGCTAAAAAACATGAAACCCATATCAGGCTGCGCTGTCGGTAAAGGATTATTCGCCTCATTTGCCGGTTATGAGACGACCGATACTTTGCCACTGCGCCTTGTAACCGAATGCAAACAAAAGCTCACAAAGGTTTGCAGAATTGATTTTTGCCCGAGATTCAGAAGCGGGGTTTCGGGTTCACACACGATATCCTGGAGAAATGAAGGCTCAAGACTTTGATGTTGAGATTAAATACGAATATTGAGGTCATTTAGCCTGCCTTTTTTATCTATTGTTATTATCAGGAAATCATTATCTTAAACAATAATGATATTTTTTTATATAATCAGGATGTTTCTGGAACCGGAGCAATATCAATGGCGATAAAACAGGGCATTCACAAATCCAGGGGAGGTCTCATAAGGTCATTCGTTACTTCGGAAAACAGCATAATCAAGGATATAACTATTTCAGGGGATTTTTTTATGTTCCCCGAAGAAGCGCTCTTCATAATAGTTGAACAATTAAAAGGTACGCCTGCAAACCATGCAGCCCTCCTGAAAAATATAGAAGAAACATACAAAAAAGAAAAAATCCAATCCCCCGGAACGTCGCCGTCTGATTTTGCTGAATCCATAATGAAAGCTTTGGAGGGATAGGTATGGAAGAATGGCGCTTCATTGACTTCGGACTGGTGGATATACGCGACATGATGGCAATGGATGAAGCCATATTGAAAGGGGATGGGGGGAACACTTTCTTTTTCTGGACGCCAAAAAAATCCATAATTCTCGGGTTTTTCCAGAAGGCGGATATTGAATTAAACCTCGCCCGCTGCATGGATTATACTATCACCCGGCGAATAAGCGGAGGCGGGATAGCCTTTTCGGATGACAGGTGCAGGCAGATAAATTATGGCGTTGTCGGGACGATAGACAATGAATTGTTCCCCCTCGATATCATCGAATCCTATAAACAGATATGCGGCGTCCTCATTGACACGCTTGTTCATTACGGCCTGAATGCGGCGTTCCGCCCCATTAACGATATCGTGGTGGACAATAAAAAAATATCGGGTAACGCACAGACACGGTGGGAAGGAAAACTGCTCCAGAACGGCACCCTGCTCCTTGATTTTGATATTGAGGAAATGCTTCGGATATCCAACATCCCGGAGGAAAAATTCCTTGACAAGAAAATCGCATCCATCAGGGAAGGGCTTACCTGGCTTGACAGGGAACTCGGGGAAGAGCGCGATATGGAGGAAGTAAAAGATATAATGAAACAAAAATTTGAAGAAAGATTCATGGTCGGGTTAAAACCCGGGACTCTTAGTAAAAAGGAAAAGATGCTTACAAAGACACTCCTGCCGAAATATTACTCACATGAATGGACATACCGCTGATTATGATGTGATCGTGGTGGGCGCAGGTCCCGCCGGGTCGATAACCGCAAAAACGGTTGCAAATGCAGGATATCGGGTTCTTGTGCTTGAAAAGAACATATCATGCCGGTCGCCGTGCGCCGGATATATCAGCCGTACAATCAATATGGAGGTGCCCGGTGAGTCGGTTATCCAGTCAAAAATAACCAGGATGCGCACGTATTTCCCTGATTTATCATTTCATGATTTCCAGTTGAACGGGTTTGTGGTGGACAGGCCGTTATTTGATATGGAGCTTGCCAGGAAAGCCGTGGAATCGGGCGCGGAAATTAAATGGAATTCACCGCTTGTCGGGATGGGAGCGGAAGGCGTCAGATTCCGCAATGGGAAATCTTCCGGGAAAATGATCGTTGGCGCAGACGGTGTTTTTTCAAAAACAGCCGCGCTTTTAGGATTAGGGAAACAACGGTTTGCAGCCTGCGCCCAGTATCACATGAAAGGAATACATACATTATCTCAAACATGTGAGATTTTTTTTGATACAATTTACGCGCCGGGAGGCTATATCTGGGCATATCCAACAGGTGCGGACTCCGCGAAAGTGGGTGTGGGAATAACAAAAAGCAGAATCTCACCCCGCGGGCACCTTGATGCTTTTATCTCTAAATCCCGTACTGTGGGACGGTTTTGTGGTGAAAAAAAGGAATATATAACAGGTGCCCTGCCGGTAGGCGGGCTTCGTGAAAAACTCGTTTTTAATAATGTTCTTCTCGTGGGTGACAGCGCAGGAATGGCTGACCCCGTCACCGGCGCCGGCATCAACAATGCAATGCTGGCAGGCGAGATTGCAGGGAAAACAATAATCAAAGCGCTTGAAAAAGACGATGTGGCAATCCTGTTAGAGTATGAAACCCATATCAAAAAACTTTTTGGAAAACCGCTTGCAAGAGCGCTTGAAAAAAGAAAACAAATGGATGCCTGCTGTAATAACGAGCAATTACAGGAGCATCTGCCTGAATTGTGGGTGACTTTTAAGAAGTACTGGCTATGAGGATGGCGTTAATGCTGCCGTCCTGTCCCGGCCTGTTCGTCACGCGGGCGCTTCCAATCTCGGTTTTGATTATAGAGCCTTTTGTAACGATATTTCGCCTGACATAGTGAATATTTGCCGGGTTTCCCGTCACTGTCTCGACCTTAACCTTCTTTGAGGTCTTTGTTTTCGGGTCTGTTACTATTGCGGTATTATCTCTCAAGAGACGGACTTTTTCCTGTCCGCCCAGTGTTTTCACTGTCTTCCTTATGGTTTCCCCAAGATGGGTATTTGCGGTTTCCCCGCCGAGTTCGAATTTTCTCTTGCCTCTTGACTGAATCAGCCTGCCGCCTGTGTATTTACGAATTGATCTTCCCTGGAATTTCATAATTATCCTCTTTAAACTTAAATTATAGAATAATGATTTTCCTTCATAATGCAGTAATGTAATAAAAACCTTCCCTTAATCAAACCAGAGAAAGGCTTATTATGAATGGAATTCGACTGTTAATAAAGAATAAAAGGGCGTGAATAAGTGTTCAGGAGATTTTTGGAATCTTATATAGATGTTTGTAATAATATCGTAACTGAAGCCGCTAATTCCGTTTTGATGTTTGAAGCCGGGGAGCAGGCTGCGCTTGATATTAAAACCTCGAAAATCGAAGATATCAATCCGGAATTTGAAAAGGAAGGTCTCACAACATCTATAGAAATCACAGAAAAAAAGGTCATATTCCATGTTAAAGGATTAACTTTCAGAAATAATAAATGCGAATATTGCGATATTTTTAGAGGATTCTTCGGAGGACTGGCAAAAAAACATATTGACCCCAGGTTTTATTGCAAAAAAGGTGCAGAATGTGTGATTGAGGGAGGAGACCAGTGTATTTTCGTGGCGGAGCTGATAGAATGAAAAAATGTGTACACGACCTTCAAACCAGAATAAAATTTTTTGGAATTTTGGATAGGATTTAGGTCTCTACTTAAAAGGTGTCCAATGCCAAAAGATTTGAAAGTAACCCTCAGTGACATAGAATATGAGATTCTAAAAAAAGTGAAAGTAGTCGAGGGGGAAGATGGCGAGAAACTAAGGAACCTTTTAAGACTTTATGTTTCCACTATACCTGAATTAAAATCATCAGAATATGCTTTAAGAAGGGTTGAAAACAAAGATAAAATAGAAAAAATCTTAAGGGATGTCTGGGCTGCGTATGAAATCACAGATTACCCGACAGAAAAATGGAATGAAGATAAAATCAACAAGATGTACAGCGATCTCGTTGAAATCAATGTACTCATGAAAATTGGTGAAAAACAGTATGTGCCGTCCAATAAATTCAGGAGCCTTTTCAAAATGCTGCTCCATGATATTGCATCCGAGTCCAAAGATCTGGATGAATATTCTGCGGCATGTATGGCTACAATCCAGTTGTTGTGGGAGTTCAGCGCAGGAACCTTAAGCGAGGAAATGATAAGGGATGCGGCGATTTTAATAAATGAAGGGTGGATGTTCGTTTACGCAACAGCCATGAAGAAGGCACGGGAATTCATGAAAACCAAAAAAATGTTCCCGGAAGCGCAAATGCCCGTTCCTGAAGTATCATAGGAAATCCATAATGCCATTTGCATGGCAAAGCACCGGGTCAGGTCCTAAAATCCCTTTATATTGTTTTGCCCTGAACCTGCAGCCACCCCTGCAATCATGGATATGCCTGCAATCTCTGCAATCAAGCTTATCAAGCGTCCACAGGTATTTATTACAAAGCTCTGCCCATGCTGAACGCAGGTCATTAATATCCCCGACAGGCTCATGGTCGAAAAATCCGCATTTGCTGACGTTGCCATCGGGTGATACGGCGCACATATGCGAGCCGCAGGTATAATCGCCTGAACTTTCATGCGCGCCCGCACCGAAACCGTATTTCAATAAGAGGGACGCATCTTTCAAATTAAGAATAAAATCCCGGTTTTCAGCAAGCTTCCCGGTTACACATGGCACGTCAACGCTCCATGAGAGTGCATCCAAATCCAAAAATAACTTCTGCATCTCCTCGAATTCGTGAGCATTGTATTTGTGCATCATTGTCGCTATTGAAACCGGAATTCCATATTTTTTAAGATTGGAAATCCCGCGCATAGCTTTTTCATGCGAGCCTTTTCCGCGTATCATGTCATGCGAGCCGGTACCGTCGATGCTGACCTGGACTTCATCCACGTAATCGGAAAGTTTTCTTGCCGTTTTTTCATCGATCAAAGTTCCGTTTGATAAGAGTACCACCCTTAATTCATACGATGGAAGGATTTCCATAAGAGTGAAGAAACTGGAATGCACAAGAGGTTCACCGCCGGAAATCATGAGTTTCAGCCCGCCCATATCTTCAAACTGCGATACTGTTTTTTCAAATGTTTTTAATCCTATCTCCTCTGCTCCCGCTCTTCCAAGATAACAGTGCCTGCAGGCAAGATTACATTTATTTGTTATATTTAATAAGATATATCGAAGGGATGGAACCGGTGAGGTCCTGACTTTTATGTCCCTCGCTTCATTTCCCATCCGGATTATCCCTTCGGTTAGCATGTATTCAAAGGATTCCCTGGCGCCTGCGCTGTCTTTTAAAAGCTTTGAAACCGGATTACTCCCATTGCATTTTTCCAGGAATTCAAAAGCCTCGTCATCAAGTTCGTACAACTGGTCATCATGTATGTTGTAAACAAATGGCTTCTCAAGTTTTCGCAGGGCATAACCCGTTGCGAGGACGGGATATTCATCTAAAGGCATCTTTTATCTCTTCCGGCGATATCCTGCCTTTTGCAAGCATATCTTTTAAAACCTTAAATGCCGCGCATTCAAGCTCGATGTCATCTTCCTTGAAGAACTCGCAATGGGTGCAGATAAGGGTTACATAGGGGTTTTTTTCTTTTTTTGCCATGGAATTTCCAGCAATATTTGTATTATCTTACGGGTTTTTAAGCGATTCGCCATTGAATTCAAACCCGGAGAATCAAATATTCCATAAACCTTTTTAACTATCACGTTTTCTAAATAACACACATGATTCTAGGCATCGATATCGGCGGCGCAAATACAAAAATAGCCTCGGAAGATGGCAAAATTGTAGAACTGCATTATATTCCACTGTGGAAAAACACAAAACTTCCGCAAGTGCTTCTTGATATAGCATGCCGCCTGAAGCCTGAAAAAGTTGGTGTCGTGATAACAGGCGAACTCGCGGACTGCTTTCCTGACAAGGAAGCAGGGCTTTCATCTATAATCGACGCTGTAAATAATGCTTTTTCCGATGCTTATTTCCTCGACAGCAGCGGGATTTTCACAAAAGAAAAAAAACGAAGCATCGCAGCCGCTAACTGGATGGCATCGGCGCTCGTTGTGGGAAGTGAATACAAGGACTGCATATTCGTGGACATCGGGTCAACGACAGCGGATATAATCCCCATCAGCAAAGGCATACCCAACGCAGCCAGGACGGATTTTGAACGCCTGAAAAACAGCGAGCTTGTTTATTCAGGAGTTTTGCGTACAAATGTTGCAGCACTTCTCAAAAGCGTAAATTTAAACGGGGAGACATGCGGCATCTCGTCAGAACTCTTCGCGATAAGCGCTGATGCGTATATGGTTCTTGGACAAATTTGTGCTGACCAGTATACCTGCGATACGCCCGACGGGGCGGGAAAAACGATGGTGGATGCAAAAAGAAGGCTTGCGCGCGTGGTATGCGCCGACCTTACGGAGATAGGGGAAAGCGACCTTATTTCGATAGCAAATCAGGTTATGGAAAAGCAAATCCATGATATCAAAGAAGCTTTGCTCATTGCCACGAAAAAGCGGCGCATCAGCAAAATCGTGGCATGCGGTCTGGGCGAATTCCTGGCTGAAAAAGCAGCGCAGGAATGCGGCTTTGAGATAATACTTTTATCAGAAAAATATGGAGCTGAACTATCAAAGGTATTTCCCGCATATGCAGTGGCGCAGCTGCTGGGCAGACATCGTTAATGCAATAAAAGCCACCTGCTATTTCAAAAATTCCCGGATCTTATCAAGGTCATTCTTTTTCAATACGAATTCCTGGTTGAATCCTCCCAACGCTGAATAATCCGCATGGAAATCATTTGCATCCGACGGCGAATCAAAAACGTGAATCGTGGCATCATAGAATTGGGCAGATGTATATGGCTGGCCGTTAATCAAAAATTTCTGGTTATCATCAGTCACAATTTTTGGTATTGTTGCCTCAACGTAATAATAATCTATACCATTGATATTCCAGTGCCTGTATTTACTGGAATTACCGACATCGCTTACCTTTAGTGCCAACCATGCGTGCTGCCTCTGGTAGGAAATAATAATCTTTGGTGCCACGTGGTAATTGCTCCTTAAATAACCCCAGAAATATGTTGACATCCTTGAACAGTCAAGCTCATCCGCATGATAAAGGTTGAACCATTTTTTATCATAAAAGGTGGAGAGGTTAAGAGATATCCTGTCAATCAGCAAATCACTTTGGTTTGTAATGATTCCTGTCTGGGTTGTGTTGTCTGTTTGAAGCATGCTCCCGCCTGCAGGAACCGGACTATTTGCCGTTTGGTTTACAGTCTGGTTGTTAATGCCTGAATTGTTTGTTATCCCGGGTCTTTCAGGTAAAGAGGCGCCCGTGTCGGCTGGTGTAGTCCGGTTGGAATCAATACACCCCGAAAGAAAAACAAAGAGAATTACCAGAATGAATTTTTTATCCATTTTTGATTACATCGCTATTGTTTCAGCCACGGAAGGACTTTCCTTTTAACCCACCTTGCCAGCAATACTATTATTGCAATAAATACCACTATCGGCAGAATGTACCCTATGAAAACTATCAGCCCGTTTATACTCCCGATGAATCCCGCTGCGGCTTCCCTGAGCGCGTCAGTTATCCCCCATCCTTCGCCTGCGATTGGAGCCGGCTCCATAACATTTACTGTAATAGTGGACATTTCAACGCTCTGGTTCAGGTAGTTCATCCTTCCTGTAAGGCTCTCTATTTCCCCGCGCACCCGTTCAAGCTCACGCTCAACTTCAAGAACATCCTTAACCGTGGATGCATTTTTTAATATTTCCTGGAACCTTGTCTCCTGTTTTTTCAGGTTATCAAGGCGGGCACCCACGTCTATAAATTCTTCTGTTACATCCTGACCCGAAATCTGCCTGGACTTTTCGGTTCCCAATGCTTCTATTTGTGCGATGGTTGAGTAAAAATTCTTCTGGGGAACTCTTATAGTCATCTGGCCGTTTTTGCTCCCCCCTGAAGCGTCGGTTGATGAACCTGATATAAAACCCTGACTTGCCTCTACTATTTTCACTATATCATTAGAAGCCTTTTCTACGCTTTTTACTTCCAATGTGAGGCTTGCGGTTGAGATAATCTTCCTGTCGATGATATTAACGGCATTTCCCGTTTGGCCTGTTGTCTGTTCCTTTAATGGGTATTCGAATGATTTTGAAGGTGCTAAATTATTCTGTGGCAGGCTTTCTTTAGACCCCAGACATCCCGCCGTTATTACAAGAAGTAAAACCGCAAATAATAGTAAGGTTTTATTTTTCATTGTAATCTAATATTACCGTAACAATATATAATGCTTGCTTCCTAAAAAATTCGAGGTTAAATATTCACATATCAGGTATGTGCAGTGCCCTAATCAGTTTTAATTCTTTTCTTTATTTCAGCCAGCGCAGCCGCAGGCTCTTTTTTCTCCCAGGCGCGCCTCACATTTTTATTATCCATGAGTGAAGACAACTTTTTAATCCGTTCATCAGCCAGCTTCCTGAAATCAGGATTTACATCTGGCCTGATAAGCTCCGGCTCAATCTTCTTTTCTGCTTTCTCAACACGCAGCGTGCGTGATACGTCAGGTCTTTTCCGCTCTTTTGCGGTAAGGCAGATTATCGCTTTCTTCCAGTCCTCTGCCCACGGCGTATCCATCATTTCAGTGTGTTTTGCCTTTGTCCTTTTTACCCCGATAGCTTTGACGTGGCACGCTTTCTCGCATGCGCCGCAATAGGTGCAGAAATCCCTCACCACATCTATTTTCTTATCCACCGGTATTATCCATGCTTTCGAAGGACAGACATTGAAACATCCATGACAGCCCACAGGATCGCAGCCTTTGAGTTTTGCATCAATGAGTGAAATCTCACCCTCAAACGGTTTTGTAACCTCTGCGGCATCGTACGGACAGACCGCCTCGCACCAGCCGCAGCGTGTGCATTTGTCATCATCTACTCTGATGCTTCCCGCAAGCTTCGGAGCAATCTTTTTTATTTGCTCTTCATCAAAATCGCCTTTCACTTTTATTGCATCCTCAGGACAGAATGGAACACAAATACCGCAGTAGTCGCATTTTGTCTTATCAACGAGCAGGTCATCAAAAGGCATTAGGTCGTCTGCTTTTGCTTTTTTCTCAACAAGGACAAACGCCGGGCAAAGCTCTGCGCAGGCGCCGCAAAGGGTACATTTCTCCATATCCACGGTGATTTCTCCATTCTTACCCTCTTTAAACGGCGCCAGAATTTCCTTTTTAGGAAAGGTAAGTTCAACGTTGATAGCCTCTTCTGGACATGATTTTTTGCATATCAGGCAGGGGAGGCATTTATTGTTGAACACTACGCCTGAATCAAGGTGCGGGAACTCCTGCAAATCAAGGATATCCTTATCGTTCACAGTCATCCTGACGGATTTAACGGGGCAGAATGCCGCGCACATGCCGCAAAACGAACATTTTGTGTGGTCTATGATAACAGGCGGCGCATCCAATCCTGTGGCAATTTCTATCAACGGGCCGGCTTCGATTGCTTTTTTCGGGCATATTTCGATGCATATACCGCAGCCGTTGCAGCGCTTATAATCGTAATCAAGTAGCTTCCTGGACTTTGCGGTTTTCTGGTTGTACAGGAAAGTGGCGCGACAGCACCAGCCCGATGGGGGCGAGTTCGAAGGCGAGGTGGTAGTCGATTTCCATGGGCCGAGGGTTGCCATTTAGGCAAAACTACGTAATCCGTTAAGTAGTATCGTACGGCCATCGTTTCTTGCGAGGAGAGCAATGTGAACAAGGTCTATCCGAGCGCGGCCCAGGCGATCGAGGGCGTCGTCAAGGACGGCCAGCTGATCGCCGTCGGCGGTTTCGGCCTGTGCGGCATTCCCGAGGCCCTGATCGACGCCGTGCGCGAGGCCGGCATCAAGAACCTGACGGCCATCTCCAACAACGCGGGCGTGGACGACTTCGGCCTGGGCAAGCTGCTGCAGACGCGCCAGATCAGGAAGATGATCTCCAGCTACGTCGGTGAGAACAAGGAGTTCGAACGCCAGTACCTGGCGGGCGAGCTGGAGCTGGAGTTCACGCCCCAGGGCACGCTGGCCGAGAAGCTGCGCGCCGGTGGCGCCGGCATCCCGGCCTTTTTCACCAAGACCGGGGTGGGCACCATCGTGGCCGAGGGCAAGGAGCTGCGCGAGTTCGACGGCGAAACCTACGTGATGGAGCGTTCGCTGCTGCCCGACGTGGCGCTGGTCAAGGCCGATGTCGCCGACCGGGCCGGCAATCTGCGCTTCAACCTGACGGCGCGCAACTTCAACCCGGCCGCCGCCATGGCCGGCAAGGTCTGCATCGTGGAGGTGGAACGCATCGTCGCCACCGGCGAACTGGCGCCCGACGACATCCACCTGCCGGGCATCTACGTGCACCGCATCGTGCACAACCCCACGCCCGAGAAGCGCATCGAGAAGCGCACCACCCGCGACCGCAAGGTCTGAAACCTTGCGGGACAGACCTTCAGCGCTGTCCCCAACTGATTAGGAGAGCACCATGCCCTGGACCCAAGATCAAATGGCCGCACGCGCGGCGCAGGAACTGCAGGACGGCTTCTATGTGAACCTCGGCATCGGCATCCCGACGCTGGTGGCCAACTTCGTGCCGGATCACATCGAGGTCTGGCTGCAGAGCGAAAACGGCATGCTGGGCATCGGCCCCTTCCCCTATGAGGACGAGGTGGACGCCGACCTCATCAATGCCGGCAAGCAGACCGTGACCACCATCAAGGGCTCGGCCATTTTCGGCAGCCACGAGAGCTTTGCCATGATCCGCGGCGGCAAGATCAACCTGTCCATCCTGGGCGCCATGCAGGTCAGCGGCAAGGGCGACCTGGCCAACTGGATGATCCCGGGCAAGATGGTCAAGGGCATGGGCGGCGCCATGGACCTGGTGGCCGGCGTGCCGCGCGTCATCGTGTTGATGGAGCACGTGGCGAAGAAGAAGGACGGCACGGAGGACCTGAAGATCCTGCCGCAATGCACGCTGCCGCTGACCGGCAAGGGCGTGGTGGACCGCATCATCACCGACCTGGGCGTGATGGACGTGACGCCGCAGGGCCTCAAGCTGGTGGAACTGGCGCCGGGCGTGAGCCGCGAGCAGATCCAGGTCAAGACCGGCGTCAAGCTGATCTGAACCGGAACGCGCTCATTTCCCTGGAGAGAAAGCCCGCCGCGTAGCGGGTTTTTTTGTCGCCGTTATGGGTGTATGAGGCTGAGATTTCTTCTTGTCCGCAAGCCGGCCTGTCAGGAGGTCCGTGAGTTCCAGCGGTGCAGTCGATCTGCGACGCTGAGTCGCGGCAGCTTCTGAGCCTGATCAGTCGCTCGCTCGCTGGTTCGAGTATCCGGTTTAGCGGCGTTGCAGGCTAGCGTCTCAACCAGTTCCGCCTATTCATCCGGTATTGCCGAGGGGCGCAAAAAAGTACAGCATATCGTGAGGA
>JAPZAO010000105.1 GCA_027460615.1 Candidatus Methanoperedens sp. | reverse complement strand
CTGCCATTTTCATTTTAGACCGCTCCCATAGAGCAGGATGTGATTTTCAACAACCCTTTTATAAAATGCATCACCTTTTTTTGCCATAGCTCTCCATTCTGATAATTTTAATACTGATAAACTTACCTCTTTTTCCAGTTCTTCCTCCAATATTTTTGCTGCTTTTATGAACTTTTCTTTTCTGGTGCTCGTCACTATCAGAAAATCTATGTCACTTTTTTCATCAAAGCTGCCTTTTGCATAGCTTCCAAAAAGGGCAAGAGAGATGATACCCGGGTCTATATCAAGGAAATTCTCTTTTGGCTTCGATGACAGAACGAAAGCGATCCCGTATGCCTTTTTCAGCGGCGCTACCATGCTATTATCGGAGTCCAGCCTATAAATATGAGCCAGTCCTTTTTCTTCTTTCGATAGCAGTCCATTTTCCTCAAAGGATTTTACAGCGTTGCTTACGCTTGCTGGACTGACTTTAAGTATCCTCGCAAGCTGTTTTATGTGGAAAGAGGTGTTTGGATTGGCAAGGAAATGAGCCAGGATTTTCCATTTAACATATGTTTTGAATAGTTCAATCAAATGAACCACCGTTCAATATAATAAACGCAAGTTCAGTATAAAAAACTATCTGCGCACATCTGGGTTTGTTATTTTTATACTTTTCACGATACCACCTTATTATCGTGTTTATGGCTTCATTGGCGATTCTTTTTTGCCAGCCCGCCTTTTAGCGATTTCAATGGCGGTTTTCTCCATCATTTCTGTGGTTATGATGGGGATGTTTTCCGGTATTTCCGTTTTTTGTTTCCTGGTTTTCATTATTTTATTCCTTTAATCAATCAAGTTTTAAATTTAAAGACTGTAAAAATTCACAATCATTTTCTGTTAGTAGTAACCCATGTGTCGCCAACGAATTTCCAAAATTTTCAATTTGAGGCTCTGACCAGCCAAAATATTCTATTCTGTTTTGAAATTCTTCCAATCTAATTTTTGGAGTAAATACCATCAGATTGTTAATTTTAATATGATGTTTATAATTATATTCTGGGTATTTATTTGCCTCTACTTCTACGATATTTGCAAAACCAAAAATCTTGCCTCTAAATTCGTCCGAATCCTTAGCTGGTTTATCTGATTTAGTTTTAAAAACGTAAAAATAAATATGGAAACCTTCGGTATCCTTATACGAATCAATCTTTTTTGTACAGATATTACATCCATTGTCCCAGTCTTTTTCGTTGATTATCCAATTATAGCCATCTTTATTATGGTCATCGCTTCCAACTAAAATTCCTTTGATGCCGTTTACTACTATTATTATTCCTCCACTTGATGCTTTGCTATGCGGTCTAAAAATATAACTCTTACTACAAAAATTTTGCTTGATCTAACCCCTGCACCTAACGTTAGCTAAAACAGGAGTTTTGGCGCAAAGCTAGAGTCAGTCATGGAGACTTTTATTATCCTTGCAACCCAAGATATCATGGGTGAAAATAAATGCCATTTGTCAAAATAATCGATACCGTAGGCTCATCTCCCGAAAGCTGGGAAAAAGCGGCTAAAAATGCGATTGAGGAAGCATCAGACCTCCCGATTTTCAAGCGGAAAGGCACGATTACAAAAGCCACAATCAAGGGCTTTGATGTGGAAATCAGGGACAATAAGATAGCTGCATATCTGTGCAGGGTGGAGATGTTCCTGAGCGGTAATGAGTGAAATGCCTGAAATCAGCGACGATGAACTTGAAGCCATGCTTGAGCGCAAACCCACTGTGCGCGAAGCAAAGGTGGATGACCACGCACTGATGGTCAAGGCGCTTGAACATCCCATCAGGCGCAGGATGATCAAAGCAATCGGTGTGTTCGGGAAAGAAAAGAGCGGGCTTCAAAAAGAAGTAGGAGTGGATGATGCCGTGTTCAATTTCCAGACCGATTTTTTAATGAAAGGGAATTACCTGAAAATTGAAGGGAATACTTACAGGCTGACCGATAGGGGGCTTGTGCTGCTATCGAATATCTAAGACAAAAATGTTCTCTCACCAGAAATCCACTAACATAAATGCTAAATATATGAGAGTTTATCAATTATTGAGGTTTTAATTTGCGGGAGATTCATCCTTTATTGGCATACACAATCATTTTCCTTGTTAGTTTATTTGGAGCATACATTGCCTTTGGAATATTAGAATCTACAGGAACTGTAAAAGATGAAAGAATACAATTAGGTGGAGCAGTCGCAGGCTTTTTTATAATTTTCATTGCATTTTCCAAGATATACGGCTCAGAAATGGAAAAAATAAGAAAATATGAAGTAGGCATGGTTTTTAACCTAATTTTTCCTGATAATGATGCTCCTTCTGTGAATTTTGAAAATGAAAAAAATGGAACTTATGAAATAATATGTGATGATCAAACGATTAAGAAGGATGACCTGAAATTAGCGTTTAATCGTCCAAGTGGATATATTTGGAAACCTCCTATACAAATTATTCCAGATTCAACAATCCAATTGAATTTGGTTGAAGATGACGGTAAAGAATGGATAGTAAAAGAAATGCTACGAACATTTCCGCTATACCCTAGATCTATAGGTATAAGAAATAAAGCTAAAACCAACGATTCTTCAACTCTAAATAGAAGGGATAATTAATGACAAAATTTGATAATTATGCTAAAGAAATAAGAAGCAAAGAAATCGGGGGGTCAATCCAAAAATGGTACAGGTGGCGTATTTTTGTTAATGATGAAGATAGTATCCTTGATGGTATTGAATATATAGAATATCATTTAGATCCCTCAATGCCCCAATCTTATAGAATAGTAGCTGAAAGAAATACTAATTTTGCATTGGACTTCAATTCATGGGGGAGTTTTGTAATGGGAATAACCATCAGATTTGAAAATGGAAAAGAAGAGAAACTGAATTATAAACTTAATATTGATAATCCGTTTCCAGAAGGCGAAGTGAACCCACGTGGCCGTATTCCAATAGCTGGACACTAATAGGCACATAAGAACGCAAAATATTTCTATACATCCTCAAGTATAGTGTACCCCTTCGATTTTCTTTTCAACGATTATTTGTTTTCTTTTAAAACCTATAAAATCTCAAGCACAAATCTTGCTAATGCTTTACTTTTTTCAACCGAGGTCATCAGAGTATCGTATTTAACCACGTTCCCCGGGAAGTCATTTTCATCCACTGTATCCCTTTCATCAATCACCATGACATCCAGGATATCCCCATAGCATTCAGCCACTCCTATCGATGAAACTGGAAATCCCGCGGCTTTCATCAATTTCCCCGCAGGTCCGCTCACAGGCGCATTCCCAATTATCGGGCTTATTGCAAGCACTTTTTTCTTCTTCAATATATCCCTCATCCCTTTTAACGCAAGAATAGGCCCGATACTTGTTATTGGGTTGCTCGGCCCGATTATCACATTATCCTCTGATTCAAGCGCCGCTAACACTTGTTTTGTAGGTTTTGCCGTTTCAATTCCCGAAATCCTGACGTCGAGAACCTCAGGTTCGCCATGAGCCCCCACCCAGAAATCCTGAAAATGCATGCGCCCCTGCTGCGTATTCACCATCGTATTCATTTTTTCATCGCACATGGGAAGAATACTTGCTTTTATTCCCAGCCTCGATGAGAGTTGTTGTGTCGCTTCTGTCAGGCTTTCTCCTTTTCTCATTAATTCCGAGCGGAGAATGCAGGTGGCGCGGTCGGCATCCCCGAGCATGAGCTTTTCGTTGAAACCCAATCTTTGTAAAGCCTTATTCGTGTGAAAGGTGTCGTTTTCAATCCCCCACCATTTTGAAGTATCAAGAGTTCCTGAAAAAAGATATAAAACCGTATCCACATCAGGCGAGACAAAATTTCCTGAAACTGCAATGTCCTCAGCCGTATTCACGATTACCGTTATATCTTCATCCGCAACAAGCTTGCGAAGACCCCGGATAAGCTTGGGCGTGCCAGTGCCGCCTGATAGAATAATCATATTAAACACTCATTTTCCCGAACAATTTTCCTCCGAGCGTTATCATTGCAAGGGCAAATAATGAGAGAACTATAATGCACAGCGATACATCGATTGCAGAGTTGCCAAGCAGGAACCAGCGGATGGCTTCAACGCCGTAGGTAAGGGGATTTGCATACACAAATACCTTCATCCAGCCTGGAAGATTTGAAATCGGGAAAAAAGCGCCGCTTAAGAGAACAAGCGGCATGGTAAGGAAACTCATGACCATCTGGAATCCTTCATGGCTATCGATTTTCGAGGCAAGCGCAATGCCCAGACCCATGAATCCGATTCCAGAGATGAACATAATGGCAATAGCGGCCAGTACACCCCATATCGAGACATAATGAATCCCTATCAGCCATGCAATAATCATAATCAATATCCCCTGGATCATGGCTGTTGTCACCCCGCCTATTGCTTTTCCAAGCGCCACAAAGAAACGGCTGACAGGCGCGATTAAAATTTCCTTAAGAAATCCGAATTCCCTGTCCCATATGATAGATACGCCGCCCATCAGCGAAGAGAAAAGAACAGCCATACCGATTAACCCCGGCGCAAGATAACTTTTGTCAAAAGCGCCGCCCCCGCGGACCTGGAAAGACGAACTGAATCCTGCGCCAAGGATGACCAGGAAAAAAAGAGGGGTTGCGAGGGAGCCGATAATTCGCGATTTTGAGCGTGAAAACCGAATCATCTCTCGAAGCCACATGGTATATACGGTCTGTACCGCCCTGTTTACCGATGCGCTGACCATCATTTCCTCCTTGAGCGAATTTTATAACCCACAGTTTCAATTTCACTCACTTCCCTATCCCTTATGGCGCGCCCGGTATAATGAATAAATACGTCATCCAGCGTTGGTTTCCGGAGGCTTACCGACTGGATGGAAATACCGGCGCCGGATGCCAGGGATAGAATATGGGGAATCTCGTGTTCCCCATTATTTACAGTTATAAAGACCTCATTCATTTTCTTTGAAACTATATTGGCGCATCCGTTTTTTTGGTATATCCCACATAATCCGGATATGTCATCCGGGTTTTCCAGTTCAAGCGTAATCACATCCCCGCCGAGTGAGTTTTTCAAGGTCTCGGGAGTATCGAGCGCAACGATTTCGCCATGGTCGATTATCGCAATCCTGTCGCACAGGTGGTCGGCTTCTTCCATATAATGCGTGGTGAGCATGATTGACACGCCTTCATCTTTATTCAATTTTTTTATATAATCCCATATATGCAGCCTTGTCTGCGGATCAAGACCGAGGGTTGGCTCATCAAGAAATAATACATGCGGGTGGTGCATAAGCCCGCGCGCGATTTCAAGGCGCCTCATCATTCCTCCGGAATATGTTTTGACGATAACGTCTGCCTTGTCCGCGAGTTCCACAAGAGAAAGCACCTCTTCAATCCTCTGTTTCCTTGTTTTGCTGTCAAGACCATAGAGCCTGCCGTGGAGGTCGAGGTTCTCCCTCCCGGTCAGGCGGTCGTCCAGCGTGGTATCCTGGAATACCACACCGATATTCTGCCTGACCGGCCCGGGTTCCCGTGCGACATCATAACCCCAGACTTTTGCGCTGCCGCTTGAGGGTTCAGTCATCGTGGACAACATATGTATGAGAGTGGTCTTCCCTGCGCCGTTAGGCCCGAGGAGCCCGAATAGTTCCCCGGGTTTGACAAATATGCTGACTTTGTTTACAGCAGTAATCTCATCAAAGTGTTTTGTTATCTCCCGGGTTTCGATTGCATAAAGCATATTTTCGTGTAATATTATTTTTAAAGATAATAGAGATTCCCACCGAAACCCTGCGGGTTCTCGACTCCGCGCCCACGTATTGCGAAGCAATACGTGTACACGCCCTTCAGAGGCGTGACTCTGGGTTCCCCGACTCCCATACAACACGCATGTCTGCGCCATGCGTGGAAATGCTAACTACCGAAGGCTTTATCATTTATCATTCACAATGGAGAGTTACTATTTTTACTCCAGCAGCGGGGTAGGGTAGTCAGGATATCCCGACGGGCTCATAACCCGTAGACCAATGGTTCGAATCCATTCCCCGCTATAAACGAATTCTTTTTTGAGGAGCCGTAATGTTTGTAAAAAATGGCCATAAGATTTGTGGATGAAATAACATCAAGCGAGCAATGGGGGCGATGGAAGAGATACTAACGTGCTTGTTCTTTATTCAAAATTGATTCGTAAATTTTGATCGTTTTATCTAGATATCCATCAAAATTCTCATAGTTCATTAGGGCCCTACAGCCATTACTCCCTATATTAGCAGCCATATCAGGATTTTCTATTAACTTCATCAGCGTTTTTCTAATTTCCTCAGTTTTATTTGGATCGACCACCAATACTTCCTTTCCATTTTTTAAGTAGCAGTAAGGCTCTTTTTTATGTAATGAATCACTCATCAAGACACACTTTCCAATTGCCAAGGCCTCAGAGGGTATTGAAGGGATGTGATATTCATATATTGGAGAGTTTTCCTTTTCTAATGCCACCACACAAGTGCAAGCCTTCAGGATAGATGGAATTTGCCATGGAGGGATGAAGTCAAGAAAAATTGTTTTATCATTTAAATTAGCATTCTTAACTATTTGTTTGAATTGATTCAGTTTTTTGCCATTCGCAACAAATAATAGTTGAAAATCTTCTTTTATACTGCAACATGCATCTAAAAGAGTGCATAATCCTTTTGTATCAAAATGATGTGTTATTTTCCCAATAAATCCGATTATGGGAGTATTTATGGAATACTTCTGAATAGTTAAATTATGCCAGGAATCTAAAGTTGGAACTTCAGGATTAAAAGACTGTGTATCTACAGGCATTTTTTGCATGAATTCAATTTTAGATGGAGTAATTTCTATATTTTGAAAAAATTTCATCATGGCAGGGCTCGTTATAGTTACGTCGGAATTTATCATGACCTTATAAAGTAAGTCTTTCAAATATGGTGAAGGATATAATCTCCCTATATCACTTCCACCATGACGGACGATTTGAGGGATTTTAGTGAAAGATTTGGCCAAAAAACCAGATACACAGTATGGTATTAAATACCAGGAATCAATGATATCAATATCGTGTTCTTCTATTGTCCGAATAGCCAAACTTGCAAGCTTTTCACAATACATTTTTGAAAAGGGGATATGATTTGGATTTGCTTCCATTGTAGGTGATGGGTCCGTACTATGGACAAAAACATTTTTTGGAGCAAAGTTTGGGTCGTCTATATCAAATTTTTCACGATATTCGTCTTCTACTTCAAGTGCATTGGTAACAATATGAACTTCATGTCCTCTTTCACCCAAACCTTTCGCTAACCAATAGGTACTGGAGGAAATACCTCCTTCAATAGGAGGATATTTACTAATAAAACAAATTTTCAAGTTAATCTACCACACAATTACTCAATTTGTCACTGGAAAGTCTTTACTAATTTTATCTTCTTTGTTATATAATGTAAAAATAAAATGAATCCCACTGCATTTTAGAAAATCTGTTACTGCCTGTAATTCAGTTTGCTTTCTGCTAAATGCTTTAGAATCAGGCACAGATACGATTACCTGGATTTTATCTTTATTAACAATCATATCCTCAAACTGAGGTTTCTGAACAGACTCGTTATCCGAATAAGGAAAATTTGGACGACCAAATTCTTGTGCAGTATCGCAGAATATTAATAAAAATGAGAGCGGTTGTTTAGAAAAATCAAGATGCTTTAGATAAATACATTTTAGAAATTCTTCCTCCCATTCACAAGGATCCTTTCTCCAACTTGGTGGTTTTCCGCGTAACGGTTGCCATATTCCTTGGTCGTGAATTGCTATGGCTAATGCCGCAGGAAAGATTTCGGTAGATAGAATTTCTTCTGATATAGTGTTACTTTCACTTTTCTTAAGTAAGGCTAAGCTACTGAGAACGCCATGGTTCCTTTCAAAGACAATTTTATCCAACAGAAATCTTCGTAAATTTTCATTTATAGTATGAGGTTTTCCGCAACACCAGTTATCACCATCTGTTTTATAACAATATAAAAGGTTATCCATTTGGTCCAAATATTCTATAAATTTCCTTTCTGTTAATATCTTTTCAAACCCTATGACTGTAGGGCTTTTCTTAATATTCAAAAGTCTTTCGAAAAGCTCATCGTTCCATTTGGCATATCGCTCTAAAGGATAAGCAAAATCATGGAATGTTGATACCATCAACCAACTCTTAAATACACTATTTTCACTTAAATTCTTGAAAGGCTTCTTATAATATTCTTGAAATTTATGATAAATACCATCGAGAATAAGAGTACCAAGTAAAAAAACCTGGAATTGATGCAGAAAATGATCTCTATATTCTTTGTCAAGTTTCAAAATGTTCTCGAAATCTCCGTAAAAGTCAAATGATGATGTAATTTCTGGGATTTCGATGTATTTTTTCCATAATTCTTTCACCCACTTTAGTACTATATCGTAATCATCTACTCGCTGAGTGAGATACGACTTACAAAAGTCATTTATATCTTCTCTATATATAACCTCCTCACTCAGAGTTTTCATTTTTTCAAGAAGATTCCTATTTATATTCATTTGATAACTTGGCGGAGAAGTGGCTAAGGTTAATACTGCTCTATGGATCAATAAATGATCTGCAAGCATTCCAACCTTGTCTATTATTTCTTCGCGCATTCCAATATCTAAAGTTCCTCCAATTTGTTCGTTAACTATTTCCTTGAAAAGCTTTACTCTGTCAGAAGATTCTAACAACGGCATAATTTTCTTATCCCGATTTACCTGAAGTAATCCTATTCCCTCCCATTCACACAGTTTTTTAATTTCATCTAAATTCTTTGCATAATAAGGCACTGCTAAATATATTTTTGTAGGATGAAAATAAATTTGAAAGTATGTAAGTACTCCTACTTTTTCTCTCTTGTTTTCAAGATTTTCTCTTAGATTTTCTCCTATTAGGAGTGGAGAGATTTCTTCACTAATACTGACTTCAGCTATAACTTCAGCTATAACTTTATCAGCCTTCTTTTTCCCTTTTTTGCACGCGCAAACATGAACTTTCATTTCCTTATATGTTGTATTTTCTTTTACTTCGAAACCCTTATCTCGAAAGTATTGTCCAACCAATAAGATCATATCATTGAAATCAATTCTTTTTTTTGCAACCATTTTTCCACGCTTCATCTATAAAATCTTTGGCAATAAATGCTTATCTGATTAGCTATTGATTCTACGACTATATCAAATCCTATACTTTGTTTCATTTTGAAAGCATTCTAAAAAACATCGCAGCATTTCGTCACGGGTACATTCTCCATTCATTTGATATCCTCAAATTGATATATATTATTAACTCTAAATCCATTTGGAAGCTTCCCGCCATTATCAATAAATATTTTATATAACATGTCAAACATCAACACATCTACTTTACTATGCAAATATTGCCTGAACTGATGCTCATTGTAGTACTTATCTGGTATTAACATTTCGCAAAAAGACGCCAATTTTTTGGAAAGATTGGTAAATCCACTAGGCAAAGCCAGCTTTTCCCTAGAAAGAATATTCTGTAGCCCCTTCTCTTCAAAATACTTGTCCGCAACTTTTCTTAGGATATATTTTGTCGTTCCATTATGAATTTTCACCTTAGAAGGGAATTTTATAACCATTTGAACAATATCCTCATATAAATAAGGAACTCTTACTTCTAATCCGTGGGGCATTGAACCATGATCGACTGCCCAAAGATGATAGTTCGTCTCAGCACTTCGAAGTAAGAAATCCAAAACATTTTGAGCATACAGTTCTCTATTTATGTCATCAGGAAACCACTTCTTTAGATCCTCTTTCAGTTCGCACACAAAAGGGTTTGAAGGATTAAAAGATTCGAGATTTTCTTTTAATCTGCCTGAATATCCTACGGGATATTTATGCATCCAATATCCACCAAATAGCTCATCAGCCCCCTCACCGCAAATCGCTACTTTCACGAACTTGCTTGCTCTTTTTGACAGCAAATAGAATCCAAAATCTCCAAATGGATTAAATGTACCTCCTCGAGACAAATTTTCATACGCCAAGACGAAATTGGGCAATTCATTAAGGAATTCATCAAAATCAATTATTATTTCATGGTGCTTGGAATTTATAAATTGAGAAACTTTCCTGGCATATTCTAAATCAAGATGCTCTAAAGAATCTGCCACAGAGAACGTATGGAGCGGAATAGGCGAATGTTTTGCACAAAGAATGGCAAGCAAACTGGAGTCTAAACCACCAGATAATAGAACTCCTTTTGGAAGCTCACTATGCGAAACAAATAATTTGGAGGTTTCTTCAAGCTCATTTTGTAATAGATTAATCATTTCTTTAATTTCTTGATCTCCAGCAGATTCGTTTGAAGGTGCTGGAATCTTTAGCCTGTAATATTGTTTGATGCATAGATCTATTTTATTTTTATGTCTATTTTTTGATATTGACATTGTAGTTCCGGGGCATAGTTGTTTGATACCTTCAAAGAGCGTTAAATCGGAAGATAAGATATATCCCAAAACCGACTGTTCGCATAATGCTTTTTCGTTAATGGTTCTTGGTACTTTATCATACTGGAAGATGGATTTAATTTCTGAACCGAAGATAAACAAACCTTCTGTAGGTAAAAAAGTATAAAATAATGGCTTTATGCCCATCCTATCTCTCGCTAGAAACAACTTTTGCCCGTCCCAAATTGCAAAAGCAAACATACCTTTTAGGAGATCAACACATTGTTCACCATATTCTTCAAATAAATGAAGAACTACTTCTGTGTCCGTTTCTGTAGAAAATTGATGCCCATTATTGACTAGTTCTTCTCTGAGCGGTTTGTAATTGTATACTTCCCCATTGAAAAGAATGCACGTTTCACGAGTCTCATTAAATATTGGTTGGTCTCCATTTTTGGAATCTACTATACTCAGGCGGTGAACCCCCAGTGAGATATCTGCATCAATATGAACCCCCATACCATCAGGTCCCCTCGGCTTCATAACTTCCATCATCTTATGAATTGCCTCTTCATTTGAAGCACCAAAAATTCCACAGATAGCGCACATTTTATTTATCCTGCAAAGATTTTGTTACTTTGATTTATAAGTAATTATTCATTCATCAACAAAATCCATTCCTATATTGATTTCTTTTTTATTCATGCTATTAAGGAAGCTATTGCTTTGGTATAAGCCAAAAAAGCCCAAGAACTCCCATCTTCTATATAGTGATATGCCCACAATCCATTTTTTAATTGGTTATCTGATAGCCATTTTGCACCACTAATCAGCACTTCCGGATTAATTTCATTATGATATTGTGAAAGCCCAACTATTGCAGCGCCGGTGCAGAATGGGTTGCTTCCTGTAGGCTGTTCTTTCCAAGGTCCCCACCCAAAATCATCATTCTGTTCCGACTCCAACCATTGAATTGTTTGGGAAATGAGTTGCGAATCTGTTGGAATATAGTTATTTCTCTTAAAAGCCATAAGAGTGAATGCACCCTTATATGTTAATCTAGGATTAATCTCCAATTCTTGTCTCCATTTATCTTCTAACCAATTTAAGCTAGATTTCGATGCTAATTGTGGAAGAAAATAGAGTAATTGCCCTGTTACTGTAATTCGTCCTATATCCCTCTCGGTTTGTCCCCAGCCTCCATCAGTATGTCTTTGTTCCAGTAACCAGGTTAAAGCAGCCTTTGCAGATTCTGAATATTCCTCATATAATTCAAGAAAGGATGCGCACCACATTGTATCAACTACTCCCAACCAACCCCCATCGTTTTTTTGCTCCAAGGCACATCTATCAGCTAGCCTTTGAAAGATTAAATTATTCTTATTTAACCCGCCTTGGCATAAAAGTACAGCAACTCTACAGACTCGCTCCAACTCGATACCCTTGGCTAAAAACTCGTCTATTATATTAAGTAAAGCCCTGGATCCTTTTTGGATTAACACTAATTTTTCTTCAAGATTATATTCAGGTACTGTTAAGGATAAAACGGTGTTCTCAGCTGCATCCATGGCATGAACTACATTGAACACAGAAACGTCCACCATTAAATTCTTCTATTACTTGTCGAGTAAATACCATTCCTGTTTGCCTTTCAAACACAGGTTTTTCATACGAAACTTTCTTTTCATTCTTTTGATCAGTTCGTTTATCTTTCATATTTACCTATATCCTATTACTATCATCTAACTTAAAATGTTTTCTTCTTTAAGAATATCAACTAATTTTTTTAAATCATTGAAAACTTTTTCTGGATTTTCATTAGGATATCTCGAAAGAAGCTGGTGAAGGATTTCTGAGATTGAAGCGTTTCCATCAAAGCAAGATAAGATGTAGAAAGAGGTCTCATTTAACTTAAAGCAAGCTCCTTCTTCTATATCAAATAGCCAAAATAATCCTCCATTAACATCTAACTTATAAAGAACGTACTGTTCATCAATTCGTAGAATTTCTGATTCCATCACTTCCAACATTGAGGATCCTCCTCAAGATAATCTCCAGTACATGCATATGCCATAGCTCTACATCCACTACATCGAGGGATAAGATCACATGAATGACATTTACCTTTTAAATTTCGTCTATCACGTATTTTCCACAAAACATCTGATGTATACCAAATTTTAAAAAGCGATTCAGATTTTAAATTTCCTATTGGTATATCAAGCCTTCTGCAAGGAAGTACTGTAGCATCAGGAAGTATGCACAAACTATCCATTCCTATCGAGCATGAAGCTCCAGCCTCTTTTTTAAGCGGAGTATTTGCATTTTTCTCCGCTCTTTTTGGGTCTGTTAAAATCCATAATGTTCGAAGCTTGAGAATTCTCAAAGATGAACCCTTTGAATATTCTTCATCAGATCTATGTAGTATGTACTCATATACTCTTAATAGTTCAGTCGGTGTTAAAAGCATATTTTTCATAGATTTCCCTTTTCCTGTAGGGATCAATCTATCAAATATAAGAGTATCTACCTTATTTTCAATAGCAAGGTCTATAATATAAGGTACTTCATCAATATTTCTCTTTTGTAAGGTAACCATCCATCTCACAGAAATTCCACTTTTATTTAAAAGATTTGTGCTGTTTATAACTTTGTCGAATACTCCGTTGCCCCTGATTAGGTCATTTGTTTCTTTACCCCCTTCAAGTGATATCTGAACATAATGAAGTTTATTGAAAATCTTCAACGAGTCGATAAAATCTTTTATAAGCGTCCCATTTGTAAGAATGCTTATTTTTTTAATCGATGACTTTTGTTCTAAATAATAAAGTAAGTTAATCAGATCTTCCTGAATAAATGGTTCCCCTCCCGTGATCGCTATTCGTCCATCCTTCCTCCAAACGGTGAGAGCTTGATCAATTTTATCAGCTACATATTTTAGTTCTTGAAGTGAAGGATCTGAGGAGTCAGAATAATTATTTTGATAACAATGACTACACCTCAAATTGCATTTATTATTGATATGCCATTGAAAATAAAATTCATTATCCAGATTGTGGCTATTAACCCTTTGATTATTAGAATCGCAAGTTTGCTGATCCAGTATCATTATTTCAATCTCAGTTGCTGGGATTTTCATTTTTGAATTTTCGAGGATTATGTATTTGACAACATACTATGATACAACCAATATAAAATTTTCCATAACAGTACAGTACAACTTTTTCGAGGCTGTTTTTAAAAAGTCAAATTCAATTTAATTTCATTACTCGTCTTCGCGCGTAATCCAGTAAACTGCCTTGTACTTCTCTGCAAAACCGAAGATGTTTTTCGCCATTACCGCCCTTCCATATTCCTTGAGGTCGCCACCCTGGTCGTATATGAAAGTATTTTCGCCCAGTTTTGTTACTTTAAAAATTTCCCCTTTGTCTTCTGTTCCGACATGCAGAACATCCCCGATTTTTAAATCCTGGATTTTTGGCCGGACTGTTGTTTTTTCTACCATAATATCAAATCCATCTTTCTATTGTTGCGTGTGTTCATATCTAATAAATCTTACCTCACAGTACAGCCTATGCCTTTAAGGAGCGCCTCTACGCTTCCCTGCACCACGGCTGCATCTTGGTCTCCAAATATTGTGACTCTATATGTAACACTCTTGGTGTTTTGCTTCGAATATTCATCGATAACCTCTACAGAAACCACGCAGTTTGTAGCCTTTACCACATTTTTTATGATGCCGGCATCAGAACCCTTCGGAATAAAAACTGAGATATCCCGTGTCACATTCTTTAAATTAGTGGTTTTCCATGCGGACAATTCCTTTTCGTTTAATAGTCTCACATTCTCTATCAAAAGCTCGGTCGTCCTTCCTCCACGCTCAAGCAGAACAGTCCTCGGGGTCACTTTTTTCACGATCCCGAAATGTACCACACCTGAATAAATGTGTTTTAGCGCCCTCTCGCTGCCGATAGAGCGCACAAGCTCCTCATGTTCCGCTATCTTGGTACCGATAAGCTTTTCAGACCGCCGCAGGGCAGATTCGGTATCCCCGAAATGCGCCGAAGCTTTTTTCATAATACCCACAAAGCCTTCTACATCCTTCTTTTTGACTATTTCCGCAAGCAGGTTGCACTGCTCGATATATGCCCTATGCACCTTCGCCACCTCAGGGTTCATCTGTATCATGGCATACAGGTAGGGGTTCTGTCCAAGTATCCGTCCTACAAGGTCAAGCATGATGTCATACATCGGGCTCATGAATCTTCTCGAATTCGCAACGTCAAATTCAAGTTCCCTGAAAACAGCTCCTATGGAAATATAGGCAAAATGAGTAAGACCCTGCACCACCGCCATCATTTTATCATGCGCCACAGCATCCATTATCTCGATATGGGCCCCGTTGTTTTCATACAGGTTCCTGATTACCGGGAACCATTTTCCGCATCTTCTCTCGATTGGCGTAAAAATCACAATCTGTCCCCGTATATCAGGTATTGATGGCCCGAACATGGGATGCGAACCCAGGATTTCCACGTTGGGAGGAGTATGTTTTATCATCGCTTCTATCGGGCCCTTTTTTATTGATGTGATATCCATGAGCAAACTTCCGGCTCGCATTTTCGGGGCGATTTCTTCAATGGTCTTTTCTGTGATATTGATAGGCACAGAGATCATTACAACATCGCTTGATTTTATTTCTTTATCGAGGTCATCGGCAAATTGCACGCCCAATTCCTGAGCTATGTCTTTTTTCTTATTGATTCCCCATATTGCCACATCAAAGCCGTGTTTTTTATAAAATTTTGCAAAAAATCTTCCCGTTTCACCTGTTCCGCCTATGATTAATATCTTCATGCCAGCTTCTCCCGGACAGCTTTTTCCATGACCTCAACAGGAGGATTCTTTCCGGTCCAGATTTTAAATGCCTCTGCCCCCTGATATACGAGCATCATCACTCCATCGATTGTTTTTGCGCCTGCCTTTTTAGCTTCCCTGAGAAGCTGCGTGTTTACAGGATTGTACACAATATCGAACACAACAAGGTTCCTGTGCATCATATCAGATGTCACAATACTTTCCGATATTTTCGGGAACATTCCTATTGACGTTGAATTTATGAGAATATCACTATCCCGGATTAGATTCTTTAGATCACCAAAATCCCCGGCATTTGCTTTTCCCACCCTGCTTACTTCTTTTACAAGGAAAATCGCCCTGCCTGGCGTCCTGTTGGTTATAGTCACGCTTGCTCCATCTGCTGCAAGCTGGAATGCGATTGCACGGGCAGCGCCCCCGGCGCCAAGAAGCAGCACGTTCTTTTTATTTATTCCAACGCCATTATCTTTTAGCGCCATTTTAGCCCCGAGCCCGTCTGTGTTATATCCGACGATGCCTTCTTTAAAATCCACAGTATTCACCGCGCCTATCTGTTTTGCCATGTCTGTAGGCGCAACTATCTCAAGGGCTTTTTCTTTTAAAGGAATGGTGAGGTTTAATCCCCCAAACCCGAGAGCGTGTGCGCCATGTATCGCATCATGTAAAAATTCAGGACCGACCCGGAATGCATGGTACTCGCAGTCCATCCCGAGAGCTTTGAATGCCGCATTATGCATAACGGGAGACAGGCTGTGAGAAACGGGATCGCCAAGAACGCCGAATAGCTTCATGCTATCCTAATTAATTGTGATGGTTAAAAAGTATTTTGATGGAAAATCCTGATTAAGGCCAGATATGATAGTATGCATTCAAGCCCAGGACAAGTAAACCTGCCGCTACTGCTACAGTAACAACGGTTTTTGGCTCTACTATAATTGCTGTCTCTTCAGCATCGTAATATCTCATTAAACCCGCTGAGGACATAAGGCCGCTGCCTTCTTTCTTTTTTGCCATGAGTTCCCAAGATGTTTTTATAGCATTTGAATGTATCGCCACGTATCCTGTCAAATCAGGGATATTATAACGACTTTTGTTTCTCTTCCAGTTTTTTCTGGATGATCTCTTTTAACCCTTTAATTTCCCTTTTTTTTGCGCTCACCGGGACTATTTTGTCTGGCCACTGTCTCCAGGGCGGCATCATTCCGAGTCGCTCTGCAATCCCGTCAAGCGTCTTATCCGCATCTTTGACCTTATCTATTTTATTTGCAGCAACAACTGCATCGATGTTCATTTCCTGCAAGAACTCAAACAGTTCAACCTCTACCGGTATTTCCCCCCGCTC